>JAUNUA010000059.1 GCA_030538435.1 Brachybacterium sp. | reverse complement strand
CGCCGAGCAGTCCAACATCAACTGGGGCAAGGCCGGCCGCATGCGCTGGAAGGGCAAGCGCCCCCACGTCCGCGGTGTCGTGATGAACCCCGTCGACCACCCCCACGGTGGTGGCGAGGGCCGCACCTCCGGTGGTCGTCACCCGGTCTCGCCGTGGGGCCAGCCCGAGGGGCGCACCCGCCGTCCGGGCAAGGACAGCGACAAGCTCATCGTCCGCCGTCGCCGCACCGGCAAGAAGCGCTGATAGGGAGTCAGAAACATGCCTCGCAGTATTGCCAAGGGCCCGTTCATCGACGACCACCTCCAGAAGAAGGTGGACGTCCAGAACGACAAGGGCACCAAGAACGTCATCAAGACCTGGTCGCGTCGTTCGGTCATCACCCCGGACTTCCTCGGCCACACCTTCGCAGTGCATGACGGCCGCAAGCACGTCACGGTGTTCGTCACCGAGTCGATGGTCGGCCACAAGCTCGGCGAGTTCGCCCCCACGCGGACTTTCAAGGGCCACGAGAAGGACGACAGGAAGGGCCGTCGACGCTGATGAGCCAGCACACGGCACCCTCCGAACTCGAAGAGAGGACAGCAATGGAAGCCAAGGCGCAACTGCGGTATCTCCGCATGTCGCCGACCAAGGCCCGGCGCGTCGTGGACCTGATCCGTGGCAAGAGCACCCCTGAGGCCCTGGACGTCCTGCGGTTCGCCCCGCAGGCCGCCAGCGAGCCGGTGCTGAAGCTCGTGGAGTCCGCGATCGCCAATGCCCGTGTCAAGGCGGACCAGGCGGGTGAGCGCTTCGACGAGCGCGAGCTCGTCGTCTCCGCCGCCTACGTCGATGAGGGCCCGACCATGAAGCGGTTCCAGCCGCGCGCTCAGGGTCGTGCCTTCCAGATCAAGAAGCGCACCAGCCACGTCACCGTGGTGGTCGCTCCCGCGAAGAAGTAAGGAGACCCGCAGTGGGCCAGAAGGTCAATCCGAACGGGTTCCGACTCGGGATCACCACGGAGCACACCAGCCGGTGGTTCGCCGACTCCACGAAGGAGGGGCAGCGCTATCGGGACTACGTGAAGGAAGATGTCGCGATCCGCGAGCTCCTTTCCAAGGGGCTCGAGCGTGCCGGCATCTCCAAGGTCGAGATCGAGCGCACCCGTGATCGTGTCCGCATCGACCTGCACACCGCCCGCCCGGGCATCGTCATCGGGCGCCGCGGTGCGGAGGCCGAGCGTCTGCGCGGCGAGCTGGAGAAGCTCACCCGCAAGCAGATCCAGCTGAACATCCTCGAGGTGAAGAACCCCGAGGCCGACGCGCAGCTGGTTGCCCAGGGCATCGCCGAGCAGCTCGCCAATCGCGTGTCCTTCCGTCGAGCAATGCGCAAGGGCATGCAGTCCGCGCAGCGCGCCGGCGCCAAGGGCATCCGCGTGGCGGTCTCCGGCCGCCTCGGCGGCGCCGAGATGAGCCGCAGCGAGTTCTACCGCGAGGGTCGCGTGCCGCTGCACACCCTCCGCGCGAACATCGACTACGGGTTCTTCGAGGCCCGCACCGCCTTCGGCCGGATCGGCGTGAAGGTGTGGATCTACAAGGGCGACGTCACCGCCAAGGAGCTCGCGGCCCAGACCGCGGCGCAGGCCCCCCGCTCCGGTCGGGGCCCGCGCGCTGAGCGCCCCCGCGGCCGTCGCAACGAGCGCAATGCCGCTCGTCGGGGAGGCGCCGAGCAGACCGGCGGCCAGGCTCCCGCCGAGCAGGCCGCTGCGCCCGCTGAGAACGGAACGGAGGCCTGACGCATGCTGATCCCGCGCAGGACCAAGCACCGCAAGCAGCACCGCCCCGACCGCACCGGTATGGCCAAGGGCGGCACCGAGCTGGCCTTCGGTGACTACGGCATCCAGGCTCTCGAGCCCGCCTACGTCACCAACCGCCAGATCGAGGCGGCACGTATCGCCATGACCCGCTACATGAAGCGCGGCGGCAAGGTGTACATCAATATCTTCCCCGACCGCCCGATCACCAAGAAGCCCGCCGAGGTCCGCATGGGCTCGGGCAAGGGCTCCGTGGAGTGGTGGGTTGCCAACATCAAGCCGGGACGCGTCTGCTTCGAGGTCGCCGGTGTCCCCGAGGAGGTGGCTCGCGAGGCGCTGCGCCTGGCGATCCACAAGCTCCCCATGAAGTGCCGCATCCTGAGCCGAGAGGGTGGTGACATCTGATGGCGACGACGAAGCTCACCGCCGAGGAGATCGACAAGCTGGACGACTCGCAGCTGGCCGAGAAGCTGGCCGAGTCCAAGGACGAGCTCTTCCGCCTGAAGTTCCAGTCCGCGACCGGTCAGCTGGAGAGCCACGGCCGACTGCGCTCGGTCAAGAAGGACATCGCACGGATCTACACGATCCTGCGCGAACGCGAGCTGGGCATCCGTCAGGCTCCCGGCTCGGCCGAGTGACTGAAGCGAGGAACAGACGATGAACGACAACACCACTGAGATCGAGGAGCTCGACAAGGAAGGCGCCCAGGCGTCCTCCTCCGAGCGCCCCTACCGCAAGGTGCAGCGCGGCTACGTCACCTCCGACGCGATGGACAAGACCATCGTCGTCGAGGTGGAGGAGCGCGTGAAGCACTCGCTGTACGGCAAGGTCATGAAGCAGCACAAGAAGTTCAAGGCCCACGACGAGGAGAACGTCGCCGGTGTCGGCGACCGGGTCCTCATCATGGAGACCCGGCCGCTGAGCGCCACCAAGCGGTGGCGCCTGGTCGAGGTTCTCGAGAAGGCCAAGTGATCCACCCGGTCCGTGTGCCCCGCTCATTGCGGGCACGCTGACCGGAGATCGGCACGACGGGCCGGCATCCCTCCGAGGGTTGCCGGCCCGTCGTCCGTGCAGGCGTCGCCCGGATCCGCGCTTCCACGCCGACCGCGAGAGGGCAGAAGGCGCGCTCATTGCCCGGTGATCAGCACGATTTCTGACCTCTCGGTGCATGACCTCTTAGCGTGCGACTCGCCAGTGCGAAAACCTCCACCGCAGCACGCATCTTCCCCTCCCTGTTCTGCACGTAGTGGCGTTGAGGAGCACGTGGCCTGTCTATAGGCAGGTGCCGTGCTGTCAGACGCCGTTTTGTGCAGACGCGACGGCAGGAGATAACTCCACCCGGCACCGACAGGGCGGAGGCGGGATGAGACAACCTGACCCCGCATCG
The DNA here is from genome assembly GCA_030538435.1 of Brachybacterium sp. Taxonomy (GTDB): domain Bacteria; phylum Actinomycetota; class Actinomycetes; order Actinomycetales; family Dermabacteraceae; genus Brachybacterium. Next base: position 8,342 of record JAUNUA010000059.1, on the reverse strand, counting down.
ACAGGGCAGCGGCGGGGGAGAACTTCACCAGGCCCCGGAAGGTCGCACAGGGCGCAACAACTACTCCGCGGTACCCGCAGTGCATGATCAAGCCCACAGGGTCCGCCCCGGCCCCCGCCTTTCGCGGGCCGAGGCGCTCCACTATGCTGGAGAAGTTGCGAATCCGCGCGACCCCGCACTGGCGGGGGAGCACGGAGGATGCGGACGGCAGCGTCCATCCCCCGACGGAGACCTCGCACCGCTCGTCCCGGCTCGCCGGGATGCGCCGCACCGATCGGCGGCCCTCCGGGGTCCGCAGCGGGCGCGGCGTCGCGGCGTGTGCGCGAGTCCGCCGGAGGGTTTTTCGATGCCCGCCGACCGCCCGCACCGAAGATGCCCGCGACGGCATGCCGGCCCCGGGTCGAGCGTGGCCGACCGGTATGTCTCGGGCAATGGTCCACCATCCGTTCCGTCAGGCTCGATCGCCCCCGCGGCGGTGAGAACCGGCGAGACGACAGGAGTACTGAAGTGATTCAGCAGGAGTCGCGACTCAAGGTCGCCGACAACTCGGGTGCCAAGGAGATCCTGTGCATCCGCGTTCTCGGCGGCTCCGGTCGCCGTTACGCCAGCATCGGCGACACCATCGTGGCGACCGTCAAGGACGCCATCCCCGGCGGCAACGTCAAGAAGGGCGATGTCGTCAAGGCCGTCGTCGTGCGCGCCACCAAGGAGCGCCGTCGCCCCGACGGTTCGTACATCCGTTTCGACGAGAACGCCGCGGTGATCCTCAAGAACGACGGGGAGCCGCGCGGTACGCGCATCTTCGGCCCCGTCGGTCGCGAGCTGCGTGACAAGCGGTTCATGAAGATCATCTCGCTGGCACCGGAGGTGCTGTGAAATGGCAGGCATGAAGATCAAGAAGGGTGACCTCGTGCAGGTCATCACCGGTCGCACCAGCGACGGCGACAAGGCCGCCGCGCGGGGTCTGAAGGCCGGGGACAAGGGCAAGCAGGGCCGTGTCCTGCAGGTCTTCCCCGACGTCCAGAAGGTGCTCGTCGAGGGCGTCAACCGCCGCACCCGGCACCTGAAGGCCGGCATGGCCGGAGGCGCCGGTGGCATCGAGGAGCGCGAGGCCCCGATCCACGTCTCCAACGTGGCGCTGGTCGACCCCGAGGACAACAAGCCCACCAAGGTCGGCTTCCGCGTCGAGACCGTCGAGCTCGAGGACGGCCGCTCCAAGCAGGTCCGGGTCCGCTACGCCAAGCGCTCCGGGAAGGACATCTGATGACCGAGACCACCACCACCGCTCCGGCACCGCGCCTCAAGGAGCGCTACCGGGACGCGATCAAGCCCGCGCTGACCGAGAAGTTCGGCTACGAGAACGTCATGCTCATCCCGGGCCTGACCAAGATCGTGGTGAACATGGGTGTCGGCGACGCCGCCCGTGACTCCAAGGTCATCGACGGAGCGATCCGCGATCTGGCCGCGATCACCGGTCAGAAGCCCCAGGTCACCCAGGCCCGCAAGTCCATCGCCCAGTTCAAGCTGCGCGAGGGCATGCCGATCGGCGCCCACGTCACCCTGCGCGGTGACCGCATGTGGGAGTTCCTGGATCGTCTGCTGTCGCTCGCGCTGCCGCGCATCCGCGACTTCCGCGGTCTGTCGCCCAAGCAGTTCGACGGCAACGGCAACTACACCTTCGGTCTGACGGAGCAGGTCATGTTCCACGAGATCGACCAGGACCGCATCGACCGCGTGCGCGGCATGGACATCACGGTCGTGACCACCGCTAAGACCGACGACGAGGGGCGTGCTCTGCTGAAGGAGCTCGGCTTCCCCTTCAAGGAGAACTGACATGGCCAAGACCGCTCTGATCAAGAAGCAGGAGCGCAAGCCGAAGTTCGGCGTGCGCGCCTACACCCGGTGCCAGCGATGCGGCCGCCCCCACTCCGTGTACCGGAAGTTCGGGCTGTGCCGTATCTGCCTTCGCGAGATGGCACACCGCGGTGAGCTCCCCGGCGTCACCAAGAGCAGCTGGTAAGGACTATCGCCCCAGGTCCTGCGCATCGCCGCAGGAAACCGTGGTGAGGAAGAAGTATTCGACATGACCATGACCGACCCGATCGCGGACATGCTGACCCGTCTGCGGAACGCCAACGGTGCGTACCACGAGACCGTGTCCATGCCGTTTTCGAAGTTGAAGGCCCGCATCGCGGACATCCTGAAGGCCGAGGGCTACATCCTGGGCTGGCACGAGGAAGAGGCCGAGGTCGGCAAGACCCTGGTTCTCGAGCTCAAGTACGGCACCAGCCGTGAGCGAGCCATCTCGGGCCTGCGCCGGATCTCCAAGCCCGGCCTGCGGGTGTACGCCAAGTCCACCAACCTGCCCAGGGTCCTCGGAGGCCTGGGCGTGGCGATCCTGTCCACGTCCTCCGGTCTGCTGACCGACAAGCAGGCAGCCAAGAAGGGTGTGGGTGGGGAAGTCCTCGCCTACATCTGGTGAGCCGGAGAGGAGAAGCAGAATGTCCCGCATCGGACGCCTGCCGGTTCCCGTGCCGGCCTCTGTCCAGAACGTGAGCATCGAGGGCCAGACCGTCACGGTCACCGGCCCCAAGGGCGAGCTCCAGCACGTCGTGCCGGAGCCGCTGACCGTCGAGCGCGCCGAGGACGGTTCCATCGTCGTCGCCCGCCCCGACGAGGAGCGCGAGAACAAGGCCCTCCACGGCCTGACCCGCACCCTGATCAACAACATGGTGCTCGGTGTCACCGACGGCTTCCAGAAGAAGCTCGAGATCGTCGGCACCGGGTACCGCGTCACCGCCAAGGGGACCGACCTCGAGTTCGCGCTCGGGTTCTCCCACCCCGTCGTGGTGAAGGCCCCCCAGGGGATCACCTTCGCCGTCGAGTCGCCGACCAAGTTCTCGGTCAGCGGCATCGACAAGCAGGCTGTCGGCGAGGTCGCGGCGAACATCCGCAAGATCCGCAAGCCGGAGCCCTACAAGGGCAAGGGCGTGCGCTACGCCGGCGAAGTTGTCGCCCGCAAGGCCGGAAAGGCTGGTAAGTGAGCATGGGTTACGCACAGAAGCACACCACCGGGGCCCGCGGCACGCGCCGCCTGGCCCGCGGTCGTCGCCACCTGCGCGTGCGTCGCCGTGTGGTCGGTACCGCACAGCGCCCGCGTCTCGTGGTCACCCGGTCCCAGCGCCACGTGTTCGTCCAGGTCATCGACGACGCCAAGGGCATCACCCTCGCGTCGGCCTCGACCATGGAGCAGGACCTGCGCAAGGCCGGTGCGGCCAAGGTCGACGCGGCCCGCACCGTCGGCACCCTGATCGGGGAGCGTGCCAAGGCAGCCGGGATCGACGCGGTCGTCTTCGACCGCTCCGGCAACAAGTACCACGGCCGTGTGGCCGCCGTCGCCGACGGCGCCCGCGAGGCCGGGCTGACGCTGTGACGACCCCCCGGACACAGGAGAAGAGGATCTGATATGGCTGCACAGCAGCGCACCAACGGTCCCGCGGCCTCCGGCCGGCGGGGCGAGACCCAGAACAACGATGATCGTGGCCAGCAGAACCAGGGCGGTCGCCAGCAGGGCGGGCGTCGTGGCGAGGGCCGCGGTCGCAACCAGCAGGACGACAAGTCGGCGTTCCTCGAGCGCGTGGTGAGCATCAACCGCGTCTCGAAGGTCGTCAAGGGCGGTCGCCGCTTCAGCTTCACGGCCCTCGTGGTCGTGGGCGATGGCGACGGCACCGTCGGCGTCGGCTACGGCAAGGCCAAGGAGGTCCCTGCGGCGATCTCCAAGGGTGTCGAGGAGGCGAAGAAGAACTTCTTCCGCGTCCCGCGCATTCAGGGCACGATCGTGCACCAGGTGCAGGGTGAGGACGCCGCCGGCGTTGTGCTCCTGCGCCCCGCTGCTCCGGGTACCGGTGTGATCGCCGGTGGTCCGGTGCGTGCGGTGCTCGAGTGCGCCGGCGTCCACGACGTCCTGAGCAAGTCGCTCGGCTCGACCAACGCGATCAACATCGTGCGGGCCACCGTCACCGCCCTGAAGTCCCTCGAGGAGCCGGAGGCCGTGGCCGCGCGTCGCGGGCTGCCCGTCGAGGACGTCGTCCCCGCCGCGTTGCTGCGGGCGCAGGCCGAGGGCCGTGCCGCCGCTCGCGCTGAGAAGGCCGAGAAGGTGAACGCCTGATGCAGCTCAAGGTGACCCAGACCCGCTCGCCCATCGGCGGCAACCAGAGCCAGCGTGCCACGCTGCGGGGCCTCGGCCTCAAGCGCATCGGCGACGTCGTGGTGAAGGAGGACCGCCCTGAGATCCGCGGCATGATCCGCGCCGTCACCCACCTGGTGACGGTCGAAGAGGTGGACTGACACTGATGACCGAGAACAACAACATCGACAATGCCCCCGCGGCTCCGATGAAGCTCCACGACCTGCGTCCGGCCCCCGGCGCCAAGACCACCCGCACCCGGGTGGGTCGCGGTGAGGGCTCCAAGGGCAAGACCGCCGGTCCCGGTACCAGGTGCCGGCGGGCTTCGAGGGCGGCCAGATGCCGTTGCACATGCGTCTGCCCAAGCTCCGCGGGTTCACCAACCCGTTCCGCGTGGAGTACCAGGTGGTCAACGTCTCCGACCTGGCGCAGCTGTTCCCCGAGGGTGGCACCGTCACCGTCGAGGAGCTCGTCGCCAAGGGCGCGGTGCGCAAGAACCAGCCGGTCAAGGTGCTCGGCACCGGCGATCTCAGCGTGAAGCTGGACGTGACCGCGCAGAAGTTCTCCGCCTCGGCGGAGGAGAAGATCACCGCGGCCGGCGGGTCCGTGACCCGCGCGTGACCCGACGGTGAACCTTTTGACGGGGCATCGCGGCGCACCCTAGTGTGTGCCGCGGTGCCCCGTTCCATTCCGCGGAGCCCGGCACCCCGTCCGCCCACGCCGACCGGCGCGGCCCCGCAGCTGACCTGAGTCCGGTAGCGCGGACCCTTGAAGGAGACATACGTGGCCAACGCTTTCCTGCGAGCGTTCCGCACCCCTGAGCTGCGCGCCAAGATCCTCTTCACCCTCGGACTGCTGGCCGTGTACCGGATCGGGGTCTTCATCCCCACGCCCGGATTCGACTACAGCAACGTGATGATGTGCGCCGACCGGACCATGTCCGGGGACGGCGGCAACGTGCTGGGGATGGTCAACCTCTTCTCCGGCGGCGCGCTGCTGCAGCTGTCGGTCTTCTCGCTCGGTGTGATGCCGTACATCACCGCGTCCATCATCGTGCAGCTGCTGCGCGTGGTGATTCCGCGCTTCGAGACCCTCCACAAGGAGGGGCAGCAGGGCCAGGCGAAGCTCACCCAGTACACGCGCTACCTCACCATCGGGCTGGCGGTCCTGCAGTCCACCACCATCGTCACGCTGGTTCGCTCCGGTCAGTTCTTCCCCGGCTGCCCGCCGGAGCTGCTGATCCCCAACGACTCCGTGTGGGTGCTGCTCTCGATGGTGCTGACGATGACCGTCGGCACCGTGGTGATCATGTGGATGGGTGAGCTGATCACGGAGCGCGGCATCGGCAATGGCATGTCGCTGCTCATCTTCACTTCCATCGCAGCCTCCTTCCCCGCCGCCTTCGGCCAGATCTTCACGCTGCAGGGCTGGCTGACCTTCACCCTGGTCATCCTGGTGACGTTCGTGGTGATGGTCGCGATCGTCTTCGTCGAGCAGTCCCAGCGCCGTGTCCCCGTCCAGTACGCCAAGCGCATGGTCGGGCGGCGCATGTACGGCGGCACGTCCACCTACATCCCCATCAAGGTGAACCAGGCCGGCGTCATCCCCATCATCTTCGCCAGCTCCATCCTCGCCGTGCCGCAGATGATCACCGGCTTCGGCAACCCCGAGGACGCCTGGGTGGGATGGGTGAACCAGCACCTGACCCTCGGCCAGGACCAGTTCTCCGCGATCTACGCCATCGTGTACGTCGCCCTGATCATCTTCTTCGCCTTCTTCTACACCTCGATCACCTTCAACCCGGAGGAGATCGCGGACAACATGAAGAAGTACGGCGGGTTCATCCCGGGGGTCCGCGCCGGCGGACCCACCGAGCGCTACCTCCAGTACGTCATCACCCGCATCCAGTCCCCGGGCGCGGTGTACCTGGCCGTGATCTCCCTCCTCCCGCTGCTGGCCCTGGTGTACCTGGGTGCCTCGGGAGACTTCCCGCTGGGAGGCGCCTCGGTCCTCATCATCATCGGCGTGGGTCTGGACACCGTGAAGCAGATCGACGCCAAGCTCCAGCAGCACCACTACGAAGGGATCCTCCGATGACCCAGACCAGCACACACGCCGCCGAGTCCGAGATCTCCGTGCGCCGGATGCTGATCGTCGGCCCCCCGGGGGCCGGCAAGGGCACCCAGGCTGCGCGCCTGGCACAGACCCTCGGCATCCCCGCCATCTCCACCGGGGACATCTTCCGCGCGAATGTCGCAGAGGAGACCGAGTTGGGTGTCCTCGCGAAGTCCTACATGGACGCCGGCGAGTACGTGCCCGACGAGGTCACCAACGACATGGTGAAGGACCGCCTCGCGCAGGACGACGCCCGCGACGGGTTCCTGCTGGACGGGTACCCGCGCACCCGCGAGCAGGTGAAGGCCCTGGACGCGATCCTGAAGACGGACGGGAAGTCGCTGGAGGCGGTCGTGCAGCTGGTCGTGGATGTCGACGAGGTCGTCCAGCGCCTCGTCCGACGCGGCACCGACGAAGGGCGCAGCGACGACACCGAGGAGACCATCCGCCACCGCATGAAGGTCTACGAGCGGGAGACCGCCCCCGTCGTCGCGACGTACGAGACCCGCGGCCTGGTCCGCCACGTCAACGGCATGCAGTCCGTGGACGCGGTCACCGAGGCGATCCTGCAGGACCTCGCCACGCTGTGAAGGGTTTCCGCCGAGAGCGCATCGAACTGAAGACCCCGGAGCAGCTGGTCCTGATGCGCCGCTCGGGGCTTCTGCTCGCGGCGGTCCACGACATGCTGGCCGAGCAGCTGCGCCCCGGCATCTCCACCGGGGAGCTCGATGCCCTGGCTGAGGCCATGATCAGGGACCACGGTGCGCTCCCGAACTTCAAGGGCTACCACGGGTTCCCCGCCACGGTGTGCATCAGCGTGAACGAGGAGATCGTCCACGGGATCCCGGGGGAGCGGACCCTCGCCGAGGGCGACGTCGTCTCCATCGATGGCGGCTGCATCATCGAGGGATGGCACTCCGATGCCGCCCGCACCCACATCGTCGGTGCCCCCCGCCGGGACGCGGACGTGTCCCTGCTGCGCATCACCGAGAGTGCCCTGTGGGCCGGTATCGCCGCCTTCGCCTCAGCGCGGCGGGTCGGGGAGATCGGCGCTGCCATCGAGGACCACGTGGAGGCGGAGGCGGGGGAGACCCTCCACCATCTGGAGGGTTTCGGCGGGCACGGCATCGGCAGCGCGATGCATCAGCCACCGGACGTCATGAACTACCGCACCCGTGACCGCGGCCCGGTCATCAAACCGGGGATGGCGCTCGCTATCGAGCCGATGCTGATCCAGGGGGACGGTGCCTGGCGCCTGCTGGAGGATGACTGGACGGTCGTCGCGACCCGGGGAGGCCGCGCCGCCCACGCCGAGCACTCCGTCGCCATGACCGAGCAGGGCCCGCTCGTCCTGACCGCATCCGACGGGGGCCGCGAGCGCCTCGGCGCACTCGGGGTGCAGGTCGCGCCGGACATCGTCGCTACCGGGGAGTGACCGGGTTCATCCGTTGCCGCCCTCGGCAGGGGGCGAATGCCCGTGTAGGATCGACGATCGGGTGTGTTCCGCGCGCGCACGGCGCATGTGCGGGACGAGCCCGTCCAATCGACACCGGGTGATCGCCGTCGGCGTGCGCCCGAGTAAGGGGAGGCATGGCCAAGAAGGATGGCGTGATCGAGGTCGAGGGCACGGTCACGGAGGCGCTCGCGAACGCGCGCTTCCGCGTGGAGCTCGACAACGGGCACAAGGTGCTCGCGCACATCTCCGGGAAGATGCGACAGCACTACATCCGCATCCTCCCCGAGGACCGCGTGGTCGTGGAGCTCAGCCCCTACGACCTCGACAAGGGCCGCATCGTCTACCGCTACAAGTGACCTGACCGCCGCCGCGGCCAGGTGAGGACCCGCTCCGGCGGGACCGGATCGTGGAGAAGGAATCAATGAAGGTACATCCGAGCGTCAAGCCGATCTGTGACAGCTGCAAGGTGATCCGTCGCCACTCGGTCGTCATGGTCATCTGCAAGAACCCCCGCCACAAGCAGCGTCAGGGCTGAGCGACGACATCAGATTGTCCGCCGCATCAGGCGGCAGGCCCGGACGGGCC
>JAUNUA010000058.1:4029-11577 GCA_030538435.1 Brachybacterium sp. | reverse complement strand
GCCACCCGCGCAGCCCCCGCACCTCCCCGGATACACCTACGAGCGGCAGCTCGGCAGCGGCGGCTTCGCCGACGTGTTCCTGTACGCCCAATCCCGCCCGCAGCGGCAGGTCGCGATCAAGGTGCTGCGCTCCACCATCCACGACGACGTGGTCCGCGGGCAGTTCGAGACCGAGGCCAACGTGATGGCGATCCTCTCCAGCCACCCGGCGATCGTGACCATCCATCAGGCGGACATCAGCGACGAGGAACGCCCCTTCATCGTCATGGAGTTCTGCCCGCGCGCGAACTACGGCACCCGCTTCCGCACCGAGCGGATCACCGTCGCGGAGGCGCTGCGGGTCGGGGTGCAGATCGCCGGCGCGGTGGAGACCGCCCATCGCGCCGGCATCCTCCACCGTGACATCAAACCCGCGAACATCCTGGTCACCGCCTACAACCGCCCCGCCCTCACCGACTTCGGGATCTCCATCGCCTCCACCGCCAGCTCCCCGCTGGAGGACAGCGCCGGGATGTCCGTGCCCTGGTCCCCGCCGGAGAGCTTCGAGGACTCGCCGCAGGCGGACGTGCGCAGCGATGTGTTCTCCCTCGCCGCCACCGTGTACTCCCTGCTCGCCGGGCGCACCCCCTTCGAGCGCGGAGGAGGGGCCGACAGCGCCGCCGAGCTCATCCACCGCATCGGCACCGAACCGCTCCGGCCCCTCAGCAGGCCCGACGTCCCGGACTCGCTGAACCGGGTGCTGTCGGTCGCCATGGCCAAGGACCGCTCCCTGCGCTACGCCGACGCGATCGGTTTCGGCCGCGCCCTGCAGCAGGTCGAGCAGGAGCTCGCCCTGCCCGTCACCGGCATGGACGTGATGGACGACGACGCCCGCAGCGCCCGCGAGCAGGTGGAGGCCGACGACGAGCGGGAGACCCGCACCCGCCTGCGGGCCGTCACCACCATCGAGCCCTCCGGTCCGCGCCCACGCACATCCGACCCGCTGGACGGCGTCGCCCCGCCGCTGCTGCCGGGCCGCCGCGACACCGACCTGCGGCCATCGGCCCGCTCCATCGAGGAGTCCACCCAGGACCGGCCCGCTCCCGCCGCCGGAGAGGGCGCCGCCCCCGGGACGGCCGCCCCCGCACTGCGCAGCGCCCGCGACGACGCCCGCACCCGCCCGGCGGACGAGGACAGCGCGCCCCGTCGGCGTTCCCCGTGGCCGGTCGTGATCCTCTCGATCGTCGCGGTGGCGGCCCTGGCCGCTGGAGCCGTCCTCGCCGTCCGCGCCTACTTCCCGCAGGAACAGCAGCAGATCCCCACCGCCGACCCCGACTCCACCATCGGCCCCGGCACCCTCGCCGCGCCCGGCGACCCCCAGGGCCGCCTGATCGTCGACGACCCGGGTGGCCCCACCAAGCTGCGCATCGAATGGGAACCCCCGCAGGGCCTCACCGGCGACATGTACTACACGCTGCGCTGGGCGGACCTGCCCGAGGGGTACGAGGAGCAGTACGGGCAGGAGATCACCGTGCAGGGCCGGGAGTCCTGGGTGATGGACGTCCCCCCGAACCTCCCGGAGGTCTGCTTCGAGGTTCAGGTGTCCGATCCGGGCGGGTCGGCCAGCGACTGGTCGCGCTCCTGCTACACAGTGACATGAGGTCGAGATGATGGGGAGGGTGCGGCGATGACCGCCATACGCGTGGAGTACTGCGGCGAGTGGTACGACGTGGCCGACGGCCAGGACCTGACGATCGGTCGCGAAGCTGACCTGCACATCGACGCCGACAATCCCTATCTGCACCGGCAGTTCCTGCGGATCTGCCAGAGCGAGGACATGTGGTGGCTGATGAACGTCGGCACCCGCCTGACCGCCACCGTCACCGACTCCACCGGCGCGGTGCAGGCCTGGCTCGCGCCGGGCGCCCGCCTGCCGCTGGTGTTCGCCGCCACCACCGTCGTGTTCACCGCCGGACCCACCACCTACGAGCTGTCCGTGCACGCCACCACCCCGGAGTTCGAGGCGAGCCCCGGACGGGAGGCGGCGACGGGGGAGACCACCGTCGGGGCGATCGCGCTGACCCTCAGCCAGAAGCAGCTGATCCTCGCGCTCGCCGAGCCGATGCTCAGCCGTGACGGCACCTCCATGAGCGAGGTCCCCACCTCCGCGCAGGCCGCGCGGCGCCTCGGCTGGCCTCCCACCAAGTTCAACCGCAAGCTGGACAACGTCTGCGACAAGCTCGACCGGATCGGGGTGCGGGGTCTGCGCGGGGAACCGGGGAAGCTCGCCAGCAACCGCCGCGCCCGCCTCGTCGAGCACGCCGTGCTGACTCGGCTTGTGACCAGCGCGGACCTGCCGCTGCTGGACGAGTCCGACGACGGGACCGAGGACTGACCTTCCATGCGCATCAAACTGACCCTGCGCCGCCCCGAGGACCGCCTGACGGACCTGGAGGTGACCGCTGACGCCACCGCCAGCGTCGCCGACGTCGCCTCGGCCCTGTACCTCGCCGATCCGCTGCGCTCGGAGACCCAGGCTCCCCGGGGCCTCACCCTGCAGGTCCAGGACCCGGGCGCGGGCGGCAGCGGGATGCGGGCCCTTGAGCGGGACGCCGATCTGATCCAGGCGGGGCTCCGCTCGGGAAGTGTCGTCTCCATCGCCCGCTCCAGCGAGGACTACCGCACCCGCCAGGAGGCCCGCGGCGCGGCCGTGGCGCTGCTGCGGGTGCTCTCCGGACCGGCTGCCGGCCGCGAATTCCCCCTGCCCAGCGGGTCCAGTGTGATCGGCCGCACCGGGGATATCGACGTGCGGATCGATGATCCGCAGCTGTCCAAGCGGCACTGCCGCATCAACATCGGTGACACCGTCGAGATCGTCGACCTCGACTCCTCCAACGGCGTGAGCGTCGGTGGGCGCCGGGTGGACCGCGCCACCATCGGCCCCGCCGACACCGTCATGATCGGTGAGACGGTCCTGGCCGTCATCGCCCTGCACCGCCTCGCCGGCACCTCACCCAGTTCCCCGGTGGTGGAGTACAACCGCTCCCCGCGTGTGGTGCCGCGCTTCCCCTACCGGCCGGTGAAGGCCCCCACCCCGCCGCGCGAGCCGTCCCCGCAGTTCTTCCCCATCTTCATGCTGTTCGCGCCCCTGATCATGGGCGCCGTCATGTACTCCCTCACCCAGAGCCGCTTCGCGCTGATGTTCGTGTTCATGATGCCGCTGATGGCGACCGCCGGATACCTCAATCGGCGGCTGCAGCAGAAGAAGCAGTTGGAGCAGTCGATCCAGCGGTTCGAAGAGGGCTTGGCCTCCTTGAAGCGCCGCGTCACCGCCGCCCAGGAATTGGAGCGTGCGGTGCGCCTGGTGGAGACCCCGTCGGCCGCGGACACCGTTGACTCGGCGTTCCGGCTGGGTCGCCTGCTGTGGACCCATCGGCCCGAGCATGACGCGTTCGCGACCCTGCGTCTCGGCCTCGGGGTCGCCGAGTCCCGGGTGGGCATCGAGATGCCGGCGGAGAACGACGCGATCGCGAAGTACTGGGATCAGCTGCAGGACATGCACGAGGAGTACCGGCTGATCGCCGGCGTCCCCATCGTCGCGGACCTCCGCGAGGCCGGGAGCATCGGCGTAGCGGGCACGGGCGCCGAGGCCGACGGTGTCGCCCGAGGCATCCTCACCCAGGTGTTCGGGCTGCATTCGCCGGCCGATGTCGCGATCGCGGCGCTGACCTCCCCGACCTCGATGCGCTCCTGGTCGTGGCTGAAATGGTTGCCCCACACCTCCAGCCCCCACTCGCCGCTGGAGGGTGACCATCTGGCCAGCGGCCCGCGGGACGGCACCAGCCTGGTCTCACGTCTGGAGGAGCTGATCGCCTCGCGGGCCGACGGGAAGCCTGCGGATCTGCGCCGACCGGTGACCGTTGCCATCGAGGACGGCCCCGAGCCTCCACCGGACCCCGTCGTCCCTTCCGTGGTGGTCCTGGTCACCGATGACGCACCGGTCGACCGGGCGCGCCTGGTGCGCATCGCCGAGCAGGGCCCGGATTGCGGCGTCCACGTCATCTGGTGCGCCCCGAACATTGCCTCGCTGCCCGCCGCCTGCCGCACCTATGTTGCTCTCGAGGAGTCCGTGGAGGGCGCGACCGCGGGGAAGGTTCGCCTGGGGGAGCGGCACTACCCGGTGTCGGTGGAGACGGTCTCCGCGGAGACGGCCGCCGGGGTCGCCCGGCATCTCTCGCCGGTCGTGGACTCCGGGGTCCCGGTCGACGACGACTCCGACCTGCCGCGCTCCATCTCCTATTTGAAGCTCGCCGGCACCGAGCTCGCCGAGGACGCCGGCGTCATCGTCGAGCGGTGGAAGGAGAACCACTCCCTGACTCCGCGCGACGGCTCCGGCCCGGTGCGGCGCGCCCACGACGCGGACCTGCGCGGGCTCATCGGCCACGACGGCGCCGACGCCTTCCACCTGGACCTGCGCACCCAAGGCCCGCACGCGCTCGTCGGCGGCACCACCGGCGCCGGCAAGTCGGAGTTCCTGCAGGCCTGGGTGATGGGCATGGCCACCGCCCACAGCCCCGACCGGGTGACGTTCCTGTTCGTGGACTACAAGGGCGGCGCCGCGTTCGCCGACGCGGTCCAGCTGCCCCACGCCGTGGGCCTGGTGACCGATCTGTCCCCGCACCTGGTGCGGCGTGCCCTCACCTCCTTGCGGGCCGAGCTGCACTTCCGCGAGCACCTGCTGAACCGCAAGCAGGCCAAGGACCTGGTCTCCCTCGAGCGCACCGGGGACCCAGAATGCCCGCCCAGCCTGATCATCATCGTCGACGAGTTCGCGGCGCTCGCCAAGGAGATCCCCGAGTTCGTCGACGGGGTGGTGGACGTCGCCGCGCGCGGCCGGTCGCTCGGTCTGCACCTGATCCTCGCCACCCAGCGCCCGGCGGGCGTCATCAAGGAGAACCTGCGGGCGAACACCAATCTGCGGATCGCGCTGCGCATGGCCGACGAGGACGACTCCAAGGACATCCTGGGCGACAAGATGGCCGCCCACTTCGACCCGGGCATTCCCGGTCGCGCCGCCGCGAAGACCGGCCCGGGCCGCATCGCCACCTTCCAGACCGGGTACGCCGGCGGCTGGACGACCGATGAGCCGGAGCGCTCCCGGATCGACATCGTGGAGCGGGCCTTCAGCGCGGGCGACATCTGGGACGTGCCCGCCCCGGTGGTGGACCGCACGGGTGACCCGGGGCCGAGCGACATCACCCGGATGGTGCACACCATCACCCGCGCCGCAGATGACGCCGAGGTGCCCGCCCCGCGCAAACCCTGGCTGTCCGAGCTCTCGGAGCTGTACGACCTGGCGCGCCTGCCGACCCGCCGCACCGACGAGGAGCTGCTGCTGGGCGTCATGGACGTCCCCGAGGAGCAGGACCAGCCGACGGTCTCCTACCGGCCCGACCGCGACGGCAACATGGCGATCTACGGCACCGGCGGGTCGGGCAAGTCCAGCACCCTGCGCACCCTGGCGATCTCCGCCGCCTCCACCGTGCGCGGCGGGCCGGTGCAGGTCTACGGGCTGGACTTCGGCGCCCAGGGCCTCGCGATGCTGGAGGAGCTGCCGCACGTGGGCTCCATCGTCCCCGGCGACGACGAGGAACGGGTGATCCGCCTGCTGCGCACCCTGCGCGGCGAGGTCGATGACCGGGCGAAGGACTTCGCGCGGGTCCGCGCCGGCAGCATCGGGGAGTATCGCCGCCTCGCCGAGCAGCCGGACCTGCCGCGCATCCTGCTGCTGGTGGACGGCATGGCCGCCTTCCGGGAGGCCTATGACTACTCGCAGCTGGCGAAGTGGTTCACCACCTTCGTGCAGATCGCCACGGACGGGCGCCAGGTGGGGGTGCACGTCATCGTCACCGGGGACAGGCCGAACGCCATCCCCACCTCGCTCGGGTCGTCCATCCAGCGGCGCCTCATCCACCGCCTCGCCTCCCCGGACGACTACAGCACCTTCGGGGAGGCGAAGGACATGCTCGATGCATCCTCGCCTCCCGGCCGGGCGATCCTGGAAGGCCATGAAGTGCAGGTCGCGGTCCACGGCGGGGACTCCAATGTCGCGATCCAGGCCCGCCAGGTCACGAAGCTCGCCGAGGCGATGCGCCGGGCCGGGGTGCCCGAGGCGCCCCCCGTGGCGCGGCTGCCCGAGCGGATCAGCCTGGACCGGTTGCGCCCGACCGTCGGCGGGATGCCCGTCATCGGGGTGGCCGACGAGACACTCGCGGAGCTGGGGGTGGAGCCGCGCGGCGTGTTCATGGTGACCGGCCCGCCGTCCTCGGGCCGCACCACTGCCCTGATGACGCTGGCGACCTCGGTGAAGGCCCTGGATCCGCCGATGCGCCTGGTGCGCTTCTCCGCGCGTCGCACCCCGCTGAGCGGGCAGGGGATCTGGGATGTGGAGGCGTCTGACCCCGATGAGGTGCGGCGCCTGACCGCGCAGCTACTCGCCTCCCTCGAGGAGGGCAGGATCGGTGAGGGTCGGCTGATGGTCATCATCGACGGTGTCGCGGACTTCACCGGCAGCGGCGCAGAGAACGACCTGGACCGCCTGATCCGCGCGGCCAGCCGCGAAGGCCAGTTCGTGGTGGGGGAGAACGAGACCGGCACCTGGTCCCAGTCCTACACGCTGTCCAAGCCGTTCAAGTCCGGGCGGCGGGGCCTGCTGCTGCAACCCTCCGACGCCGATGGGGAGATGCTGCTGGGCACGCCCCTGGGGCGGCTGCGGGCGGCGGACTTCCCACCCGGCCGCGGGTTCCTGGTCACCGGTGGCCGCGCGAAGAAGGTGCAGGTCGCCCAGACCGGCGTGTGAACCGCAGCGCCCCGTCGCTCCCTCGGCCCTGCTGACGGTGGAGGAAGGGTCGTCCACATGGGGAGCTCTCCCCATGTCCCCGCCCGCATCTGCTTCGTACAGTGGGGGCATCACTCTCAGGATCGACGCGCCCCCGCCGGCCGCGCCGGCCGGACGCACACCGAGGAGGCACCAGCATGAACCAGCGCAGCACCATGGGGATGAACGTCGAGGAGGTCCGCCAGATGGCGGCCGTCCTGCAGGAGGCCGCGGCGGAGATCGAGCAGATCTCCTCGGAGCTGACCAGCGGTCTGGAGCAGGTGGACTGGACGGGGCCCGACGCTGATCGCTTCCGTGGGCAGTGGCAGTCCGAGATGATCCCGACCCTGCAGCGGCTGAGCGCCTCGGTCACCGAGCTGTCCACCGCTGCCCAGCGGAACGCCTCCGAGCAGGAGAGCGCCTCCGCCTCGCGCTGAGCGCGCCACAGCGGACCGCCTGAGCACACGGGCTGTGCGCGCCGCCAGACCGCACGGCCTGAGCGCGCCTTCTCAGCGCATGGCTCGAGCGCACAGCGTGGCCGCGCCACCACGGCCCGTCCCTCCGATCCTGGAGGGGCGGGCCGTCGCTGTATGCGCCCAGAGAGGGTCCGGGCCCTGTGGAGGAAGGATCGTCCCCTATGGGGAGTTGTCCCCATCGCCAGATGCGGCGGATCACCGTACGTTGGTCACATC
>JAUNUA010000058.1:0-3929 GCA_030538435.1 Brachybacterium sp. | reverse complement strand
ATGGGGAGTTGTCCCCATCGCCAGATGCGGCGGATCACCGTACGTTGGTCACATCACCCGGAGCGGACACAGGGGAACGGGGGCCATACCCCGCCTGGACACCTGGGTGGCACCGGAGCACACCACATCAGGAAGGACAGAGCTCATGGCCAAGAAGGGCATGGTTCCCGAGCAGGTCGACAACGCAGCGGCGCAGATCCGTTCGTTCGGCGAGGAAGCCCGCAGCTTCCACCAGGAGGCGCAGGCGCGCGTCACCGATCTGGACTGGACCGGTGATGACCGCGACCAGTACGTCTCGCGGTTCGAGTCGGAGGTCGGCCAGCTGATCGAGCAGATCGCTGCCCAGGCCGCCGATTTCGCCGACCGCGCGCAGCGCAACGCCCAGGAGCAGCGCCAGGCCTCCGCCTGACGCCTCGCCGACCCTTTCATCCACCTACGTACTGAGGAGAACCCCATGGCTTTCAAGGGCATGAACCCGGACGAGGGGCGCGAGGTCGCCTCGTTCGTCCGCGACACGGGCAACAAGATCAACGAGTCCGCCAACGCCGTCAAGGGCATTGTCGACGGACTGGAGTGGGTCGGCCCCGACGCCGACTCCTTCAAGGAGGAGTTCAACGCCTTCGTCTCGCAGGCGGTCGCCTCCCTGGTCGACGCGTACTCGAGCCAGAGCGACATCCTGAACGCCGACGCGGACGAGCAGGAGCAGACCTCGGCGCAGTGACCGAGCGCGCGACTGCGCGTCAGGACGGGGCCCGGTGCATCGGCACCGGGCCCCGTCGTGCGTGCAGGAATACCTGCGCCACGCCGCGCTTGCGCGCCTGCGCCGTTCGAGCAGTCCAGCCGTCCCCGCTGCTTTCAGCGAACGGACGGCGCCTATTCCGCTGATCATCGGCCCCCGCTCCTACACTGGTCAGCATCGAGATGCTCCCGGTGTCACCGGGCAGGGGACCCCGGGCCGTCAGGTCGGGGAAGAGGAGGAGGCCCACGTGGGCGGACGGGTGATGAACACCGTCAAGACGGCAGCGCTGTTCGGTGTTCTGTGGGGGGTGCTGCTGGCCATCGGGTGGCTCGTCTCCGGCGGCTCCAACCTGATGTGGATCTTCGTGCTGGTGGGCCTGATCGGCACGTTCATCAGTTACTGGAACAGCGACAAGATCGCCATCCGCGCCATGCGCGCCCAGCCCGTCTCCCCGCAGGAGGCACCGCGGATGTACGCGATCGTGGAGGAGCTCTCGCGCCAGGCCGGACAGCCGATGCCGCGGCTCTACGTCTCCCCGACGGAGCAGCCGAACGCCTTCGCGACCGGGCGGAACCCCAAGAACGCGGCCGTCTGCTGCACCCACGGGATCCTGCAGATCCTGAACGACCGCGAACTGCGGGGGGTGCTCGGTCACGAACTGATGCACGTCTACAACCGGGACATCCTCACCAGCTCCATCGCGGCGGGCGTCGCCGGCGTCATCACCTCGCTCGCCCAGATGGCGCTGTGGTTCGGCGGCGGACGCGACCGCGGCCCCCTGGGGCTCATCGGCGCGCTGCTGGGGATGATTCTCGCGCCCATCGCTGCGGCGCTCATCCAGATGGCGATCTCCCGCACCCGCGAGTACGACGCCGATGCCGGCGGTGCGCGCCTGACCGACGACCCGCTGGCGCTGGCGAGCGCCCTGCAGAAGATCTCCCGCGGCGTCCAGCAGAGGCCGCTGCGACCGGAGCAGGACCTCGTGGACTCCTCGCACATGATGATCGCGAGCCCGTTCCGGGCGGGCGAGGCGATGACGAGCCTGTTCGCCACCCACCCGCCGGTGGCCCAGCGCGTCGCCCGCCTGGAGGCCATGGCGAACGAGCGCTGAGCGGCACGGCCCGCCGGTGGGTCGGGCCCTGGGGTGGGTCGGCCCACGGGTGGGGCGGACTCCTGTGTGGGTCAGACCGACTGGTGGGCCTGGCCGCGGAGAGCGACGTCAGACCCTGTCGTCCTGCCGGCTCAGCGGTAGTTCACGAACTGCAGCGCCACGTCCAGGTCCTTGCCCTTCAGCAGCGCGATGACCTCCTGCAGGTGATCACGGGACTTCGAGGACACCCGCAGCTCGTCACCCTGGATCTGCGCCTTGACGCCCTTGGGGCCCTCATCGCGGATGATCTTCGCGATCTTCTTCGCCTCATCGGTGGCGATGCCCTCCTTCAGCGCGGCGGCCAGGCGCACCTCCTTACCGGACTGGCGCGGCTCACCCACCTCGATGCTCTTCAAGGAGATGCCGCGGCGGATGAGCTTCGACTGCAGCACATCCAGTACGGCGAGCACCCGCTCCTCGGCGTTCGCGCTCATCTGGATCTCGTCCCCGCTGAGGCGGATGGAGGCATCGGTTCCCCGGAAGTCGTAGCGCTGGCCGACCTCCTTCACCGCCTGGTTGACGGCGTTGTCGACCTCCTGCCGGTCGATGGTGCTGACGATGTCGAACGAGGAGTCGGCCATGGTGGCTCCTTCCGGAACGTGGGGTCGGGGCGGGGTGAGACCCGCGCGCAGGGACGCGCCCGGTCGCGAGCGCGTGCGGTCTGCGCACCACTCTAGGACCACCCGGCCTCCCTGTGATCAGCCTCATGGGGCCCGACTCGTCTCGCGGTTCGCGCACGCCGGGCCCGGCCAGTAGGATGTTCCGAGTCCGGTCGCGCGCCGACGATCCGGCCCTCGGGCCAGGTCGCGGAGAGCGGTCGGATGAAGCCCGGCAGGTTGCCCGAGCGGCCAAAGGGAGCTGACTGTAAATCAGCCGGCATTGCCTTCGGGGGTTCGAATCCCTCACCTGCCACCGCCGCGGATCACCCCGTGTGATCCCAGGCACCGGGGACTCAGGGCAGATTGCCCACCGGCACACCCGCCGGTAGAGTCCTTCGGGCTTGCCCTGATAGCTCAGTCGGCAGAGCATCTCCATGGTAAGGAGAAGGTCAAGGGTTCGATTCCCTTTCAGGGCTCAGATGGGAGAGCCGGCCCGGTACCGCGTGCGGTGCCGGGCCGAATTTCCGATCATGCCGGGGTAGCTCAGACGGTTAGAGCGCACGACTCATAATCGTGAGGTCGCGGGTTCGATCCCCGCCCTCGGTACCACACCGGCCCCCGTGGCCGATGTGCACGAACAGCAGCCCCAGCGGGGCACCCCACCCGGCGCGCGGTCCGTGCGCGCCCCGGACGGAAAGAGGCGAGACGTGGCGAGCAAGAGCTCTGACGTGCGTCCGAAGATCACCATGGCCTGCACCGAGTGCAAGGCGCGCAACTACATCACCAAGAAGAACCGTCGCAACACCCCGGATCGGCTCGAGCTCTCGAAGTTCTGCCCGACCTGCGGCAAGCAGACGGCGCACCGCGAGACCCGCTGAGCGGGCCGAGCGCACCCACGAAGGCCACTCGGAGGATCCCCCGGGTGGCCTTCGTCGTACCCGGCGCCGGTCCCGGTCCCGGTTTCTGTGAGGAGGCAGACGCACTGTGAGCACCGACGACGCACCCGCCCCGGATCCGTCCTACGCCGGACGGGTATACCCACCCGCCCCGCCACACACCGTGAGCGCCGCGAAGATCGCCGAGTTCGCTGCGGCGACCGGCGCCATCAGCCCCCTGCACACGGACCCGGAGGCGGCCCGCGCCGCCGGGTACGCCGATGTGATCGCCCCGCCCACCTTCCTGGTGTCGCTGGCCCAGCAGACGGAGGCCCAGTACATCCAGGACCCCGCGGCCGGCATCGACTTCTCCCGCGTCGTCCACGGTGAGGAGAGCTTCGAGCTGCACCGCGCCGTCACCGCCGGCGACGAGCTCGTCCCCACCCTCACCGTCGAGTCCGTGCGGGCCGTCGGCGGTCACACCATGGTCACCACCCGCGTGGACATCACGACCGTCGGCGGCGAGGACGTCGCCGCGGTCCGCAGCACCCTCGTCGTCCGCGGCG
>JAUNUA010000406.1 GCA_030538435.1 Brachybacterium sp. | reverse complement strand
GTACAGATCGATCCAGTCGGTCCGCAGGCGACGCAGCGACTCCTCGACGGCGCGGCGGACGTACCGGCGCGATCCCCGCCCGCCGGCGAAGTCGTAGCCCATATCGCGTTCATGACCGAACTTGGTCGCGAGCACCACCCTGTCGCGGCGCCCGGCGAGGGCCTCCCCCATCAGGGTCTCGCTCGCGCCGGCCTCGGCGCCGTACATGTCGGCGGTGTCGAAGAAGGTCACGCCGACGTCGATGGCCGCGTCGATCACCGCGCGGGTGCCGTCCAGAGTCTCCGTAGCGGTTCCGGCCCGCCCGAAGTTGTTGCATCCCAGGCCCGCCGCCGACACGATCAGACCGGATGCGCCGACGCGGCGCTGTGATGTCACCATGCCTCCACCGTATCGAATCCACGGGCCCGCAGAGACGGAAGGACCCCCGACCGAAGCCGGGGGTCCTTCCTGAAGGTGCTCGGCTCAGGCCGGCGGCTGGTTGGGGTCGGCCTGCGGCGCGGGCGGGACCGCGGGACCCGCGGGCGGCGGGACGGCCGAGCCAGGGGTCTGCGGGGCCTGCGGCGGCTGCGGTGCGCCGTAACCGGGCTGCGCGGGCGGTGCGGGCGGGGTGTACCCCGGCTGCGCCGGGGCGGCGGGTGCGGCCGGAGCCGCGGGAGCGCCGTAACCCGGCTGCGCCGGCGGCTGGTAGCCCTGTGCCGGAGGGGCGTAGCCCTGGGGCGCGCCGTAGCCCTGCGGGGCGCCGTAGCCGGGTGCTGTCGGAGCGGCCGCCGCGGGCTGCACCGGGACGCCCTCCCAGACGGTGCGGTCTCCGAGGAGTGCGTTGCCGCCCCACGAGGCCGGTGCGATGTTCGGGTTCCAGCGCGACTTGTCGAAGGCGAGGATGCCCATCCACACGATGCCGAGGAAGAAGTACAGGACGGCCCAGACGGCCTCCTTCTGCAGCTTCAGTCCGATGCGCCATGCGGCCATCACCGAGAACACGGTGAGCGCCAGGCTGAAGAAGTAGCCGATGAACGCCCAGCTGAGCAGGATCGTGCCGCCGAGGGCGTAGAGCACCAGCCACGGGCTGAGATCGCCGAGCTTGAAGAAGACCATCAGGTTGTAGACGGGGACCCAGGCGCGCCACTTGCCCTGGACGCCGGCCTTCTCGAAGAGCTTCATCATGAAGAAGGAGGTGAGGACGTAGGCCCCGGCGGCGAGGATCAGCGCGAAGACGATCATTCCCATGATCGCGGCGATGTCCAGCGCGTAATAGTCGTACATGAGAGTCACATTTCTCCGGTCTCGGGAGACGGCTCTCGTCTCCGTCGCGGAACTGGGGTCCGCACACGACATGGTAGTGGCAGCCCCGAGCCTCGCTCAACGACGCCACACGGGCAGAACTCCCCATGCCCGGGCCGGGCGGCGGCTCAGTCCTCCGTGACCAGCTCGAGAACGCCGGCATCCGACGTCCGCCGCAGACGCACGCCGGCCTCCTCCGCCCAGCCGAGCAGGCCGTTCAGCGTG
>JAUNUA010000405.1 GCA_030538435.1 Brachybacterium sp. | reverse complement strand
CCCCGCGCTCAACGGCTCAGCGTCGCAGGCGTCCACCTCGACTGGCGATGAGTCCCAGGCGCAGTCGGATCTAGCCCTCTTCGACGAGGTCATCACCCCGGACGACATCGAGACCCTCCGCGCCATCATCAACGCAGCGCCGCCGGGGACGGTCAATCTGGTCGTGCCCTGGGATGCGGTGCTGGGCGCAGTCTGTTCGACCTGCCGGGCGCCGATGGTGCAGGACGGCGCCACTGCGGATGAGCAGTGTGCCTGCCGTCGGGCACCTGGGAGGACTGTGCGCCTGAGCGTGACCGTGGTCATGAGGGCCCACTCGACTACGGACTCGCCGGCATCGGCGAGCTGATCGGCAGGACCCCAGGCTTCGTCACTGCCCGGGAGGCTCGCCGCATCCTCCTCACCCCAGGCTCTCGGATCTCGCGGCTGTTGACCGACCCGGCCGACGGCCGTTGCATCGAGCGCACCATCGGGAGCCGTGCCCCCGACGCCGACATGAAACGCCAGCTCTACGCCGCCGATCGTTATGGCCGAGGCCCCGGCAGTCGGCGACCCGCAGAACAGTGCGAGATCGATCATGAGACGCCCTATTGCGAGGCGCCTGAGACGTCCGAGACCAACCTCAACTGCAAGGAGATCCTCGATCACTGGCGCAAGACAGCAGACCTCTGGCGCACCGTGATGAACGAGCGGCGGGACGTCACATGGACCACCCTGCTCGGTCAGATTGCCGTCACGCGCGGACATGACTATCGGCAGTACGTCGCTCAGATCATCCGCCTGACACCTCTGGACGATCAGACGGCTGGTGTCCACACCTCTGGAGACGGATGGGAGATCTCCGGCTCACCGGTCTCCGACTCGTCGGTCGCCGAGGACACGCTCAACGGCCCAGCCGTGGAACGGTCCGACCTCGCGGCGCGGCGCGATCTGGTCAACCAGGTCCTCTATGCCGCCCTGGTGCACCGCGCACCGGGGGAGCGCACCGAGGCCGATGACGATGTCCCAGGCTCCGAGGACTGGCTGGCCGTTGCGGATGCGGTCCATCTGTCCCACCGAGATGCGGACGGCCGACGCCGCCCGGATGGCCCGCCCGGCTGCCCCACCCCTGAGGACATCCTGGACGTGATGCCAGAGGGTGAGGCGCCAGAGCAGGAGGCGAACACCACGGAGGCGCTCGCGCAGGAGGAGCCCAAGGCGCCCGGGGCAGACCGCGGCTGGGGAGATGCGAACGAGCCACCGCCCTTCTAGGCCAGAGCCACGCCTCGACGCCCGCTCGCAGCGATCCCTCAGCAGCACCGCCGTACACTGATCGGGTTGCCAGTGCGGTCGACGAGACGGAGGACGACTTTCGTGGCACTCATGCGCACCATCGCCGGGCCCAGCGATCTCAAACGCCTCACGCCCGAGCAGATCGACACGCTCGCCGCTGAGATCCGTGACTACCTCATCAGCTCCGTCTCCCAGACCGGCGGCCACCTGGGCCCCAACCTCGGCGTCGTCGAGCTGA
>JAUNUA010000057.1:3972-11740 GCA_030538435.1 Brachybacterium sp. | reverse complement strand
TCGAGCCTCTCCCGCTCAGCGTGCGCGCCCAGGAGCTCACCGTCGGCCGCGCTCACCTCCTGCGTCGTGCCCGCGCCCGCGACGCAGCCGCGCAGTCACTGCGTTCCGCGGCCGCTACGCGCATCGCCCGCACACTCGGGGTGCGCCGCGAGGAATCGCTGGAGGCACTCATCGCCGCGATCGGCGCGCACCTCGCCGGCCGCTCCCCCGCCACCACCCCCGGGTCCGACGCCAACGCCGATACCCGCCCCGCCGAGCACGCCCGGCGCCTCCTCGGACCCACCCCGCTGGGCTCGGAGGATGAGCTGGTGCGTCTCGCCCACGACCTGGACCACTTGGAGAAGGAGATCGATCGATGACCGAGCAGCCGGGGATGTCCCCCGATCACGACGACGCCCAGGAGCGCCTGGTGGCGCTCGGCGCGGAGATCCACAAGGCGGTGGTCGGTCAGGACGCCGCCGTCGCGAGCCTCGTGGTGGGGCTGCTGTGCCGCGGGCACGTCCTGCTCGAAGGGGTTCCCGGTGTCGCCAAGACGTTGCTGGTGCGAGCGCTGGCTGCGAGCTTGGACGTGCAGATGCGGCGCGTCCAGTTCACCCCGGACATGATGCCGGGCGATGTGACCGGCACCCTGATCTATGACGCCGCCACCTCTGACCTGGTGTTCCGCGAGGGCCCGGTGTTCACGAACCTGCTGCTCGCCGACGAGATCAACCGCACGCCCCCGAAGACCCAGTCGGCGCTGCTGGAGGCGATGGAGGAACGCCAGGTCACCGTCGATGGTCGTGCCCGGGAGCTGCCCGACCCGTTCATGGTGATCGCCACCCAGAACCCCATCGAGTTCGAGGGCACCTACTCCCTCCCGGAGGCGCAACTGGATCGCTTCCTGCTGAAGGCCACCATGCCGCTGCCTGACCGGGAGGACGAGGTGGACGTCCTGCGCCGGCACGCCGCCGGCTTCGAGGCGCAGGACCTGATGGCGGCGGGGCTGCGGGTCGTCGCTGACCCCGACACCCTCCGACGCGCTCAGGGGCAGGTGGCGCGGGTGCAGGTCTCCGAGCCCGTCCTGGAGTACATCGTGGACGTCTGCCGCGGGACCCGCCGCTCCCCCAGCCTGCAGCTCGGAGTCTCGCCCCGCGGGGCGATCGCGCTGCTGCGCACCTCCCGCGCCTGGGCATACCTCTCCGGCCGGGACTTCGTCACCCCCGACGACGTGAAGACCATGGCGCCCTCCACCCTCTCCCACCGGGTGCGCCTGACCACCGAGGCAGAGCTCGAGGGATCCCAGGTGGAGTCGATCCTCGAGGCGACCCTGGCCTCCGTCCCGGTGCCCCGCTGAGTTCGAGGACCCCGATGCGCTTCTGGATCACCCCGCGGGCCGTGGCGGCGGCCCTGATCGGCCTGCTGCCGATCGTCCTCGTCCCCACCTGGTGGATGATGCTGGCATGCCTCGGGGCGCTAGTCGTGGTGGTCGGGGTCGATGCCCTGCTGGCCCCCGATCCCCGGCGGATCATCCCGGAGCGCCGCCTCGCCCACCAGGTGCGCCTCGGGGAGGACGTGGCCGGCACGCTGCTGCTGACGAACCCCACCTCGCGGCGCGCCCGCCTGCAGGTCCGCGATGCCTGGAACCCGACCGCCGGGCTCGCCGCGCAGCGCGCCGCGGTGGACCTCCCCGCCGGGGAGCGCCGCGCCATCGCGCAGGTCTACACCCCCACCCGGCGAGGAGACCACAGCTCCCGCGGCATCATCGTCGCGGCGCGGGGCCCCCTCGGGCTCGCCCAGCGCAGCACCACCCACCGCGAACCTGCCGGCCGGCTCCGCGCCCTGCACTCCTTCTCCTCCCGCCGGCATCTGCCCTCGCGCATCCAACGGTTGCGGGAGATCGAGGGCCTCGCGGCGGTCCACCAGCGCGGACAGGGCACCGAGTTCGATTCCCTGCGGGACTTCGTCGATGGGGACGACGTGCGCTCGATCGACTGGCGGGCCACCGCCCGACGCCGCACCGTGGTGGTCCGCACCTGGCGGCCGGAACGCGACCGCCATGTCCTGATCGTCGTGGACACCTCCCGCACCGCCGCGGCGCGGGTCGGGGATGCGCCCCGCTTGGACGCCGCGCTGGATGCGGCGCTGCTGCTGACGGCGCTCGCCACGCAGGCCGGGGATCGCGTGGACCTGCTGTGCATGGACCGCATTGCGCATGTCTCGGTCTCCGGGTCCGGGCGGAGGACCGTCCTGCATGACGTGGTCGCCGCCACCGCGCCGGTGCACCCGGCGCTGGTGGAGACCGATTGGGACCGCGCGGCGGCGCAGATCCGGGCCCGCGCGCGGCGCGGCGCCCTGGTGGTGCTGCTGACGCCGGTCGACTCCGGGGCGGTGCAGCACGGCCTCGAGCCCGTCGCCGCCCGCATCGCCGCCGATCACCCGGTGATCGTCGCCTCCGTCGCCGATCCGGGACTGGCGGCGATGGCCCGCGAGCGCGGGGACCTCGAGGCGGTGTACCGGGCCGCCGCGGCGGAGCGGGCCCGGTCCGAGCGGGAGGGGCTGGCTGAGGCGCTGCGTCGCGACGGCGCGCACGTGGTCGACGCCCCACCGGACGTGCTCCCTCAGGCCCTTGCCGACGAGTACCTGGCGCTGAAGGCCGCCGGGCGGCTGTAAGACCACAGATCAGCCCGTCGCAGGGGCGGTCTCGCCCCGGGGAGAATCGGATCGAGGTCAGGCGGCGACGGCGACGCGGTCGCCGACCTCCTCCTCGCTGAGGTCCCCGCTGATACCGGCGCGCGCGACGGTGCGTCCCCGCACCAGCATCAGGGCCAGGAATCCCGCCCACACCAGCACCCCGATCCCGATCCGCACGGCCGGCGGCAGACCGGACGGGGTCACGAACGCCTCCACCACACCGGCGATCGCGAGCACCGGGATCAGACCGATGGCGACGGTCACGAGGCTCCTCCCGGCACGGGCGAGCGCCCAGGAGCGCGGCACGGGCCCGGGCCGCGCCCACGCCCAGAACATCCGCAGGCCCGCCCCGGCGCCGACGATCACGCAGGTCACCTCCAGCAGACCGTGCGGAAGGATGAAGACGAAGAAGGTGCCAAGACCCCCGTAGGCGGCCATCACTCCTCCGGCAACCCCGAGGTTCGCGCCGTTGACCAGCAGCATCATGATCGGCCAGAAACCGGTGACGCCGAGGACAACGGCCTGCGCGGCGATCCACGCGTTGTTGCTCCACACCTGGGCAGCGAACCCCGAGGCGCTGCTCTGGAAGTAGTAGGAGACGAAATCCTCCTCGACCAGCTGGCGCTGCGCGTCCTCGTCCACCAGCGCCGCCCGGGCTGTCGGCTCGGCGACCAGGACGAGCCCGACGAGGAGCGCGCTGCCGATCAGGACCGCGGCGGAGACTGCTGATGGCCAGCGGGCGCTGTACAGCGCGGCCGGCAGGTCCTCCCACCAGAAGGCGCGCACCCGCGCCCAGGCGGGCGGCCGGGAGCCGAGGATCCGGGTGCGGGAGCGGGCCAGCAGCATCGACAGCCGCGCGATGAGCACGGGATCCGGTGCGGTGGAGCGGACGGTGGAGAGGTGGCCCGCGGTGCGCTGGTGCAGGTCGATCAGGTCATCGATTTGGGCGGCGTCCAGGTGGCGGATGCGCAGCAGCGCCGCGAGCCGGTCCCAGGCGGGCCGGTTGACGGCGATGAAGGCGTCGGTGTCCACTCCGTCAGCCTAGGTCCGCTCGTCGGTGCTCGTCCCTCGACCAAAGTCGGGAGACTGCTCGCCCCCGGGAGAGGGAGACTTACGTCCATGAGCTCCCTCGGCCTGCCCTCCTCCGACCGGGATGACCTTGTCACCGGTGAGGCGGTGCTGCTGGACCTGCCCGCGGCGTCCTTCGGCACCCGCGCGCTGAGCTTCCTGATCGACGGGGCCACCCAGCTGCTGGTCCTGGTGGGCGGGACGGTGGCGTTCGCCGTCCTGGCCGAGCGGATGGGTTTCGCCGAGGGCTTCGTCGCCGCCGGGTCCCTGCTGATCAGCCTGGTCGCGTTCATCGCGATCCCGGTGCTGTCGGAGTTCCTGCTGGACGGCCGTTCGCTGGGTCGGCTGGCGCTCGGCACCCGGGTGGTGCGCGAGGACGGCGGCCCGGTGCACCTGCGTCAGAGCATCCTGCGCGCGGTCATGGCGATGTTCGAGATCTGGGCGACGTCCGGTGCGATCGCGCTGGTCGCGAGCCTCGTCGACCGCCGCTCCCGCCGCCTGGGTGACCTCATCGCGGGCACCTTCGTGATCCAGGAGCGGCTGCGTGCGCCGCTGCCGGTGCGCGAGGAGGTGCCGGAGGCGCTGCGCTCCTGGGCGCAGGGGGCCGACGTGGGTCGTCTCCCGCCGCGGCTGCTCAGCGAGGTCCGGGCGTTCCTGCCGCGCGCCTCGTCGCTCGCGAGTGATTCGCGGCGCCAGATCGCGGTGGACCTGCTCGAGCAGGTGGTGCCGCTGGTCGCTCCGCCTCCCCCTCCCGGCACGGACCCGGAGATGTTCCTGCGCGCAGTGCTGGCGGAGCGATCCCGACGGGATGAGGCGCTGCTGCGCCGGCGCGCAGAGCGGCAGGAGCGGATCGCCGCCCAGGCCCGGCATCTGCCGTTCCAGGCGACGGAGGGGGTCAGCGACCGGGGATGAGCACCGGGATGCCGTCGACCACGTCGTAGGTGGCCTGGCAGGAGGTGCAGCGCATCGCTGCCTGTCCCTCCTCGAGCGTCCCGCGGCACGCCGGGCAGCAGAGGATCTCCCGCAGCCAGGACGGGAGCACAGCGCCCCCGGTGGGAACTGTCCCTGCGGCGCCTGCGGCCGTGGCGCGGGCGGGTCGGATGTCCTCGGGATCCGTGACGGAGCGTCCGCTTCCCGGCAGGGGGCGCTCCGGGCTCTCGCCGCGGATGATCGCGAGCAGGGTGTCGCGCACTGTGGTCATGGTGGCCTCCTCGGCCGCTTCGACGTTCAGCCGCAGCAGCGGTTCGGTGTTGGATGAGCGCACGGAGAACCACCACTGCTCCGCGGGATCGGTGCCCTTCTCCCAGTGGGTGACGGTCATGCCGTCGAGCTCGTCGACGATCGCGCCGGGGATGTCCCGGACGGCGAGCCGGACCCGGGCGCGCGCCGCCGCGGGGTCCTGGAGATGGGAGTTCACCTCACCGCTGGCAGCGTACGGGGAGTGCTGGGCGACCAGCGCCGAGAGGGGCGCGTCACCCTCGGCGAGCGCTGCCAGCACGTGCAGGGCCGCGAGCATCCCGGAGTCGGCGAACAGGAAGTCCCGGAAGTAGTAGTGCGCCGAGTGCTCCCCGCCGAACACGGCGTTCTCCTCGGCCATCAGGGCCTTGATCAGCGAGTGGCCGACCGGGGAGCGGAGGTGGCGGCCGCCGGCGGCGGCGATGGTCTCGGCGACGTGGCGGGAGGAGACGAGGTTCGCGACCACTGCCGGGGCGTGCTCCCCCGCGGCGCGGGCGCGCGCGATCTCCCGCGCGGCGATGAGGGCGGTGAGGGCCGAGGGCGGGACCGGGGTGCCGGTCTCGTCGACGACGACGCAGCGGTCGGCGTCGCCGTCGAACGCCAGGCCCAGGTCGGCGCGCTCGGTGCGCACTACATCCTGCAGGTCCACCAGGGTGGTCGCATCCAGAGGATCGGCCCGGTGGTGGGGAAAGGTGCCGTCGAGCTCCATGTGGAGCGGGACCAGGTCGAGCTGCGGGAGCCGTCCGAGGACGGCGGGAGCGGTGAGCCCGGCCATCGCGTTGGCCGCGTCGACCACCACCCGCAGTCGGCGCCGGGCGGGGACGGGCACCAGGCCGAGGACAGTGCTCACGTAGTCCTCGAGGGTGTCGACCTGCTCGCGGCGCCCGCCCTCCCGGACGGGGATCTCCCCGGCGGCGAGGTACGCCTCGGCATCCTCGCGGATCCGGGTGAGGCCCGTGTCCCGGCTGATGGGGCGGGCCCCGGCGCGGCAGAACTTGATGCCGTTGTCCGCGGGAGGGTTGTGGGAGGCGGTGATCATCGCCCCGGCCGCGTTCAGCGTGCCCGAGGCGCAGTACAGCTGGTCAGTGGAGGTCAGCCCGGCCTCGTGCACGACGCTTCCCCGGCGCGCGGCCCCGTCAGCGAACGCGGTCGCGAACTCCGGGGAACTGAGACGCATGTCGTGTCCGAGGACGATCGGGGCACCGTCGACCAGGTCGCTCATCGCGGCGCCGAGGGCGCGCACCATGTCAGTGGTGAGGTCCTCCCCGGCGACGCCGCGCACGTCGTAGGTCTTCACGACCCGGCTCAGGCGCTCGGCCACCGGGGTCGGGTCAGTCATCGCGGGATTCCCGGACGACGCGCAGGTGCCTTTCGGGAGTCTCGCCGACGGCTCGGCGGCGCGCCGCGCGCTCGGGGGCCGACGGGGCGGCCGCGTCCCGGGGGGCGGGACGGCGGCGGACGGAGTCGACCAGCGCTACCAGGTCATCGGAGCGGACCTCGGCGCCGGGAACGCGGATCAGACGCCACCCTCGTGGTGCGGTGAGGCGCGCGGAGTGCTCACCGCACAGGTCGTAGGTGTGCGGCTCGCTGGTCGCCGACAGCGGACCGAGGACGGCGGTGGCGTCGGCGTAGACATAGGTGAGGGTGCTGACGGCAGGCTCGGAGCAGGCCGTCCGGGAGCATTCACGGGCGGGCACGTCGGCGAGTCTACGGGGCGAGGCGGAGCGGGCGCCGTGGGCCGGGCTCCGGGTGTGTCGCCGCGGCGATAGAGTGCCGACCATGGAGATCGGCGGGCGCGAGGGGACCGGTATCGGGGACTGGATGCCCGCTCCCGGCGGCTCGGGCCGCGGTGGGCGCCGTCGGGACCGGCACGGTCGCGGGTTCCGGGGGCCCGTGGTCCCCCCTCATCTGCCCGGGTATCGCACGCGGCGGGCTCGGTTCGACGAGCTCGTGCGGGACTGCGCGGAGGATCTGCTGGAGCGCTTCCCGCGTCGGCTGGAGCATCTGCAGGTGGCGGTGGAGGACGTGCCGCCCGCGGATCCGTCCCCGTGGGAGGCGGGTGGGGTGGCGCTCGGCCGGTATCTGCCCGCCGACAGGACCCATCCGCCGCGGGTCGTGCTCTACCGACGGCCGATCTCCACCCGCACCGCCGATGACGACGACCTGGAGCTGTTCATCCGCCAGGTGCTCAGCGAGCAGGTCGCCTCGATGCTCGGCAAGAACCCCGAGGACATCGACCCCGGCGCCTGGGAGTACTGATCAACGCACGGTGCACCCCTCCGGCAGGGCACCCATACGGGACCCGCCGTGCCCCGGGGACAGTCAGGGCACCCGACGAGGCCAGGGAGCCCGAATACGTCGGGGAGCCCGCTCAGACGGCGCGGCGCTTGAGCTTGCGGCGTTCGCGCTCGGAGAGGCCTCCCCAGATCCCGAAGCGCTCATCGTTCTGCAGCGCGTACTCGAGGCATTCGGCGCGCACGTCGCAGGAGACGCACACCTTCTTGGCCTCGCGGGTGGATCCGCCCTTCTCCGGGAAGAACGCCTCCGGATCGGTCTGCGCGCACAGGGCGCGCTCCTGCCAGGAGGCCTCGGCCTCGTCGTCGGCCCCTCCGGAGAGGTCGATCAGGGTGAGCTCGTACCGGCTGTCGTCGTCCGGGCGGAACTGGTCCATGCTCGTGGGTCCTTCCGTGGGCGGATGCACGTGAGGCGAGGTCGTCACTCGCGAATGGTCTTGCGGTCAGGCCGGAGCTGCCGTCGGCGACGGTGCACGCGCGGCGCCCGCCCGGCCTGT
>JAUNUA010000057.1:2363-3962 GCA_030538435.1 Brachybacterium sp. | reverse complement strand
TACACCGGTGTAAGTCGGTACCGTCAAGGTGCGGCGGCGGATAGTACTCGCCCCGGCGTACCGTGGAGTGGCAGCGACACGACCGACGCCGAGGAGGCCTGCATGTCCGCACCCCCGGAGGGCCCGATCCCAGGCGTCCGTGTGATCCCGCTGACCAGGGTGCCAGAGGTGCGCGCCGATGACGACCTCGGGCAGGTGCTGACCGCTGCCCTCGCCCACCAGGGCCTGCCGCTGCTGGACGGTGACGTGCTGGTGGTCTCCGCGAAGATCGTCTCCAAGGCCCGCGGTCTCGTCATCCCGCCGGAGGCGAAGGAGGAGGCCATCCGCACGGCGAGCGCGCGACTCGTGGCGCGGCGCCGCCACGGGACGGTCACCACGTCAGTGGTGGAGACCGTCGCGGGCCCGGTGCTCGCCGGCGCCGGCATCGACGCCTCCAATGCGCCTGATGGCCTGCTGCTGCTGCCCGAGGACCCGGACGCCGAGGCGAGCATGCTGCGGACCGCCCTCGAGGAGGCGCTCGGCGTCCGGATCGGGGTGGTGCTCTCGGACACCTCGTCCCGGGTGTGGCGGATCGGTGTCGCGGACCTGGCGCTCGGCTCCAGCGGCGTCGCGGCGCTGCAGGACCTGCGGGGCCGGCCCGACGGCAGCGGGCGGCCGCTCGGCATCACCGTGCGCGCCCTCGGTGACGAGCTGGCCGCGGCGGCGGACCTGGTGAAGGGCAAGTCCGCGCAGGTGCCTGCGGCGATCATCCGCGGGGTGCCGGATGCCGTGCTCCCCCCGCCGGGGCATCCTCGCAGTGGCGCCCCCACTGGGGACACCGCGTCCGGGAACACTGCACCTGCGGACACTGCGAACGGGGACGTTGCGCCAGGGGACACTGCGACCGCGCACACTCCCCCGGGCGACACTGCCGCGGGGGAGCCGGGGGCGCGGCAGCTGAATCGCACGGACGGTTCGGACTGGTTCCGTCGGCCGAGCCTGGAATCGGTGTGGCAGGCCCTCGGGATCCCGGCCGCCGAAGAGCCGGTCGCCGCAATGGAACCCGAGGAGGACCGGGTGCGGATCGATCGCGCCCTCACCGTGGCGCAGACGAACGCCCCCACCGGGCCCGGCGGACCTGCCGCGCTCGAGGTCGAGGACTCACCCACCGGGCCGGCGGTGCGGATCCGCCCCATCGGCCCCACACCCGGGGACCTCGCCGCCGCGGGGGCTCTCGCCGAGCGGGTGCGAACGGCCCTGCGGGCCGAGGAAATCGCCGCTCCCCTCCCCCACCTCAGCATCGACCTCGTCCTTAATCCCCCGAGGACTGCCGACACCCTAGATTCCCCCCAGGAGACCCGGAGATGACCGACACCGGTCGCGCCCTGCTCGGTGCCCTCACCGCCCGCGGCCCGCAGCCCGCCCTCATCTGGTACGGGCCCGAGGGCCGGACGGAGCTGTCCGGAGCGGTGCTCGCCAACTGGCTCATCAAGTCCGTGAACCACCTGGCCGATGAGGTCATGCTGGACGCGGGTGACGCGGTGACCCTGCAGATGCCCGCGCACTGGAAGCGCTTCGTGCTCGCGACCGCCGCGCGGATGCTCGGCGCCGAGGTGACCC
>JAUNUA010000057.1:0-2335 GCA_030538435.1 Brachybacterium sp. | reverse complement strand
TGCTGCTCACCGACGCTCCCACGAGCAGCCGCGCCGACGAGGCCGAGGAGGTGCTCGCGCTCGAGGCGGTGTCCCTCGCGCTCCGCTTCGACGGTGACCTCCCGCCGCTGGTGCGGGACTGGGCGGTCGAGGTGCGCGGGGCCTCAGATCAGCTGCAGGTGCCACTCGGAGCCTGGAGCGGCCCCGTTTCCCGCGACCCAGTAGCCAGCGGCCCGGTACCCTGCGACCCCGGCTCCCCCAGCGCCGCCGCGTCCCACGCACCGCACACTGCCGGGCCCGTGCTCATCCCCGCCGACGGCGCGACGGACGACGGGGCCGCGATCGGGGCGCTGCTGGCCGCGCGGGCGATCCTCGGCCCGGCCGAGGCGGTCACCCCCCAGCAGGCCCAGGAGGAAGGCGTCCCGGCCTGAGGGCATAGCACGCAGCCGCGCAGCGCTACGATGCGCGCAGCCGCGCGACAGCCTCCACGGGGTCGCCGTCGTGGATGACCCGTCCCTGCTGCAGCACCACGATGCGCGTGCAGAGGCGCTCCAGCATCTCCAGTTCGTGGGAGACGATCACCATCGTCCGGCCCGCCTCCTGCAGCTGCCGGATCCGCGCCAGGCACTTCTTCTGGAACGGTTCGTCACCGACCGACAGGATCTCGTCGACCAGGAAGATGTCGGGCTCGGTGTGGACCGCCACGGAGAACGCCAGTCGCAGGAACATCCCGGAGCTGTAGTACTTCACGTCGGTGTCGATGAACCGCTCGATCTCACTGAAAGCGATGATGTCATCGAACGTGGCATCGATCTGCTCGCGGCTCATCCCGAGGATCGCGCCGTTCAAGTAGACGTTCTCCCGGCCGGACAGGTCCGGGTGGAACCCGGCGCCGACCTCGATCAGACCGGCGACCCGTCCGCGCAGCATGACCCGGCCGACATCCGGGAACAGCACCCCGGAGATGGTCTTCAGCAGGGTCGACTTCCCGGATCCGTTGAAGCCGATCAGACCGACCGTCTCCCCCGCCCGCACCGTCAAATCCACGCTGTCCAGCGCCAGGAACGTATCCGCCAGCTTCTTCTTCTGCAGCGCCGCGAACACCAGATCCTTCAGGCGCTGGTTGTGGCGCAGGGAGAACTGCTTGGTGACGTTCTCGATGCGGATCATCTCGCGTCCCAGCTCGTCCGGCTCGCGGACGTCGGGGATCTCCTCGTGCAGCGCCATGTCACAGCTCCTGGGCGAAGCGCCGCTTGGAGCGCTCGAAGACGAGGGTGCCCACCACGAAGGTCACCACGGCGATCAGCAGGCCCGCCCACCACAGGCCGAAGGGCTCCCCGCGCATGGTCAGCGTCGGGTCCATCGCGGCTTTCTCGACGACGTCGGGGGTGTAGCGCCAGAAGGCGACGTGGAACAGCTCCACCACGATGGTCAGCGGATTCAGCTGGTACAGGGTGAACCAGATGGTTCCGCCGATCGCCTCCTCCACCATGGAGATGCGGTACAGCACCGGGGACAGCCAGGTGGCGACCATGACGATCAGGTCCACGAAGTTCTCGACGTCCCGGAAGGCTGCGTTCAGGGCGGCGGCGAGCAGACCGAGACCCATCGTGAACACCAGCAGGATGATCATGCCGAGCGCGAAGGCGACCGCGGCGGTCGGCGAGGGGATCCACCCGAAGATCAGCGCCCCCACCACCAGCACCACCACCTGGGGGACGAAGTGCACCAACGCCACGATCATGCTGGACCAGGGGAACAGTTCGCTGGGCAGATAGATCTTGGAGACCAGGGGGGCGTTCGCGGTGATGGAGCGGGTGGCGTTGCCGAACACCTCACCGAAAAGGTTGATCACGACGATGCCGCTGAACAGGTAGACCGCGTAGGCAGGGGTGTCGCGGGAGAGCCCGATGAACAGGCCGAGCGCGATGTAGAAGACCACGAACTGCACGGCCGGTTTGACGTAGCTCCACACCATGCCGAGCACGCTGCCGCGGTAGCGGACCCGCAGTTCCTTCTTCACCAGCAGGCGCAGCAGGAACTTCTCCCGCAGCGGATTCAGCCACCCCGCGTCCTGCCCCGGCGCGCGCCACCCTTCCGCCCGCTCGGGGCGGGAGGGCCGACGGGCGGCCGGGTTCGACCCCACCCCGCTCACGCCGTACGGTCCCCCGCGGATGACGGCTTCTGCGGGCGCTCGGGCGCCGGGTTCTCGGCGAAGGTGCGCTCCCAGGCGGCGAAGGATGTGATCTCGGCGCAGTCCTCGCGGAAGCGTCGGGCGAGCTCCGGCCAGCGGCGCAGCAACTCCTGGTGGGTCTGTGCGGCGCCGGTCAGCATGGAGCGCACGGTGCGCGGGTCT
>JAUNUA010000404.1 GCA_030538435.1 Brachybacterium sp. | reverse complement strand
CGAGCTGATCCTCGTCGCCGCCGCCCTCGCATACGTCCTCGGCATCGTCGGTGCCGTACAGCCAGGCGACGTCCTCGTCGCTGCACTTCACGATGTCGGCGAGCGCAATGTTCTCCTCCACCAGGGCTCGCGCTGCGACGGGGTCCCCCATCAGGTCCGGTCGCGCGTTGGGGTCGTAGCTGATGAGGGCGCTGGCGCGGTACCGAGCAAGGACGTCGGCGACGGTTGCGGCCCCGGGCGCGAGAACTGCAGCAATGGAGGAGGTATGCACGGCATCGACCTGGTCCGGCAGCTCGCGGGGGTCGGGGTCCCAGGCCAGGTCGAAGGTGTACTGGGCGGCACCGGTCGCATCAAGGGTGGCCTCCGCGGTGGAGGTGCGGTTCTGTCCGATGCTGCCCGGGGTGAGGTGCACGTGAGAGGACTCGACGTGATGGCGGATCTGGTCGCCACGGGCATCGGGCCCGATGGCGGTCAGCAGGTGGGAGTGGTGGCCGAGTCGACCGAGGGCGACCGCGACGTTCAGCGGCGATCCGCCGGGGTATTCGTGGCGTGCTCCATCGGCGGTGATGACGATGTCGGTCAGAGCTTCGCCGACGGTGAGGAATGTCGCGTTCACGCGGTCGATCATCGCAGTTTTCGGCGCTGGGGGCGAACGGGGCTGCGTCATCGCGCGCCACCTGCGGTACCTGGGGTCCGTGAGTGGCGACAATGGGGGGATGCGTGACACTCCACCGGATAGGGATGCAGCCCCGGCACCTCCGAAGCGCTCCCATTACGCGGTCAGCAAGAGCAGCCTGCGGGCGCGGAATGTGGCGTGGGCTCTCGGTCTGACGATCGGGGTGGTGGTGCTGGTGGCGGTGCTGTTCTTCGGGGTGGGGGGCAGCCCGGAGGAGGAGATGATCCCGCAGGACACGGCCGTGGACGTGCAGCAGAGCGCGGACCGGGCCAGTGAGGTGCTGCCGTTCCCGGCGGTGGTGCCGGAGCCGGGTGAGAGCTGGTCGGTGCGGGAGGTGCGTCTCGCCGACGGGGAGGCGCCGCGCTGGCAGATCCGGTACACCTCCCCGGACGGGAATCTGGTGACGCTGGTGCAGACGGCAGAGGTCACGCCGGGTGTGCTGCAGGACGTGGCGCCCGGGGTCCGTGCGGACGGCACCGCCGAGGTCGACGGTGTCACCTGTGAGGCTCTCGCGACCGACGAGAGTGGGTCCGATGCACCGCTGCGGGCCCTGTCCTGTCCAGGCGACGGGTGGGCGCTCGTCGTCACGGGTCGCGCGGACCAGCAGGAGATCGAGGAACTCGCTGCCGCGGCGTTCTCCTCCGTGACCACCTCGGACTCGGACTGACAGCTCCCGAGAAGGGCTCTCGCGACAAAAGTTGAGACGGCCAGCGGGACGCCGCCAGCGGAGCACTCGCGCCAGAGCACGGCGGCATGACTCATCAACCGGCTCGCAAGGCTCAGCCGTCCGCACTCTGCTTCCCGCGGGCCGCGACAGCGTCGTCGAGCCGCT
>JAUNUA010000403.1 GCA_030538435.1 Brachybacterium sp. | reverse complement strand
GGGGTTGGCGGCGGTGAGGGCGTAGCCGTGGGCGTTGATGGTGATCTCGCGGTAGCGGCGGGTCGTGGTGATGAATCTCTTCAGTGACCAGCCCGTGGCCGCTTCGATGCGGCGCGCGATCGCGAGGGCGGCGAACACGATGGTGAGGTGCGCGTCGATGGAGTCGCGCAGCCGGTGGTAGATGGGGCGGGCGGCGAGGTCGTGCTTGGACATCCGGAAGCTCTTCTCGACATGCCAGAGCCGGTGGTAGGCGCCGATCACGAACTCGGCGTCAGCGACATCAGGCAGCAAGCTGGTGATGTAGCCCTTGAACCCGGCAAGGGCGCGGGCCTTGGCCTCGAGCTCGCGGTTGACCTCGCGGTGCTCGTCGGTGAGGGTGAGGAACCGGTTGCGTTTGACCTGCGCGCGGCCGGCTGCGATGGTCTCGGCTTTCCGGACCTGCTCGTCGATGCCGTGCAGGGTGCGACGGGCTCTCGCTGCCCGGTATTGGTAGTAGATCCGCGCCTCGCGTCGGTTCCCGGCAGGACCGGTCCAGGTCGGGGTGGTGAAGACCTGCCCGTCGGTGATCGGCTCGCCCGGGTGCTCGTCCATCCAGTGCTGGACGGCGTAGGGCATCTCGGGGACCTTCTGCCCGATGATGTAGGACAAGCCAGCGTCGACGAGTTTCGTGCGGTTCTCGTGGGAGAGCATCCCGGCGTCAGCGACCACGGTCACGCCTTGGACGGGGTGATCGGCGCGGAACTGCTCGATCACCGGGAGCATTGTCTTGGTCTCGGCCTTGTTGCCCTCGAACGCGTGCAACCGCAGCGGGAACCCGGCGGCATCGGTGAGCAGCCCGATCGTGATCTGCGGCTCCAGGCGACGCTCCTTCGAGTACCCGGGCTCGCGGAATCCGTCGCTCTCGCCGGTCTCGAAGTAAGCGTCGACGCGTCGTAGAGCACCAGCGCCGCCGGTCCCAGCTCGGCCCTGGCCGCGCACGCGGCGGCGAGGTGGGCACGGAACTGATCGGTCGCGTAGCGGGGCAGCGCGCGCGTGATCGTCCGATACGACGGCGCCACCAGGCCCGCTTCTTCCAAGACGCGGATCGAATCGAGCTTGCTGGCCGGCTCGATCAGCCGCGCGACCACCAGCGCTCGGAACACGTCGTCGCCGCCGGTCGCGTCCTCGAACCCGAGCTGTGCGTAGACATGGCCAAGCGCATCCAGCAGCGGCCCCATCCGCGAACTCAAAATCGGCAGTGGCCCGCCCCCGCCAGGCCGGGGCTGCAGGCCGAGATCCAGCTCCGGCTGCCCAGCCGCGATCCGCTGCCTGGCGGCGACCTTCAACGCCTCCAGCTCGGCGTCGGTGTGCGCGGAGCCGATGTGCTCCAGATCCCGCTTCCCGCCCCGGTTCGAGTACACGATCTGCACCGCCCGCGCCCCCGACGCGGTCTTCACGACACGCACATGCGGAGACACGAACCCACTCTACGAGCCCGATTAGGGCCTGCCAACTATTTAGGTGTGCGTGTCGGGTTGATGGTGTAGTTCCATT
>JAUNUA010000402.1 GCA_030538435.1 Brachybacterium sp. | reverse complement strand
GTCAGCGCGTGGGCCGCCCAGCAGCAGAGAGTGCAGCAGGTGCAGGCTGCGCCACCTTTCCCCTGGCGCACCGTCATCACCTGGGCAGTTGCCGGTCTGCTGATCATCGGACTGCTGCTGATGCTCCTCCTGCTGTTCGCGATGACGATGCAGCTGGATGCGGCCTCTCTCGCCGTCTTCCCCGTGATCGTGGTGCTGGCAGGAATGTCTCTGCTGGTGATCGCGGCGGTGATGGCACTGGCCGATCGGTGGGACCCGCAGCCGCTCCCGCTGATGCTGATCGCGGTGCTCTGGGGCGCGGTCGTCGCCGCGTTCACCTCGCTGGTCGTCAACACCATGGCCGGGGTCTTCGCCTACGTCCTCACCGGATCCCAAGCGACCGCCGACGCCGTGGGCGCCGTCCTCAGCGCGCCCCTGGCGGAGGAGATCACCAAGGGCTTCGGCCTGGTGCTGCTGCTCCTGCTGGCCCGGCGCCACTTCACCGGTCCGCTCGACGGCCTCATCTACGGAGCGCTGATCGGCGGCGGCTTCGCCTTCACCGAGAACATCCTCTACTACGGCGGGGCCTTCGCAACCGAGGGGGCGTTCGGCACCGGCTTCATGGTGTTCATGCGCGGCGTGCTCGGGATCTTCGGGCACCCCATCTATACCTCTCTCACCGGCGTGGTGATCGGTCTGGTGGCTCGCCACTGGGGCACCTGGCCGGGCGCGCTCAGCTACCTGATCGCCGTCTGGCCCGGCATTATCCTGCACGCTCTGTGGAACGGCACGCTTGTGTTCAGCCCCCCGGATCTCGCCGGTCTGATGATGATCGCGCTGTACGGGGGCCAGTTCATCCTCACGGTGCTGTGGCTCGCCCTGCTGATCGTCCTCATGTTCGACGAATCCCGGCGCACCCGCCGACTGCTCGGCGATTATGCGCAGTACGGCTGGTTGACCCATGAGGAAGTGCAGATGCTCGCCACCTGGCGCGGTCGGCGGGAAGGCCGTCGCTGGGCCCGCGCCATCGGGGCATCCCCGGTCATGCGGCGCTTCATCCGTGAGGCCTCGGACCTCGCGTCGCTGCGCCAGCAGGTGCTCGCCGAGGGCATGAACCCTCGCCGCTACGGCAAGGAACGAGACCTGCTGGGTCGCCTCAGCTCCCGCCGCCAGGCGCTCCTCACCGCCAGCCAGCCGCGCTGAGCAACGCTCCCCTACCCCGCCGCGGCGCCGTCACCGTTCCCCGAGGCCCCGCAGTCGGTCCATCTCCCGCCGTTCCTTCTTGGTGGGCCGCCCCGCCCCGGGGTCGCGCCGCGGGGGTCGCGCCAGCATCTGCGGCGGCGCGGGCGGGGTGAGGTCCGCGTAGGCCGTGCGGGCGATCGGTGCGCCGACCCGCGCCCGCAGCAGGCGCCGCACGACAAAGATGTGCTCGAT
This sequence comes from Brachybacterium sp., assembly GCA_030538435.1. Classification (GTDB taxonomy): domain Bacteria; phylum Actinomycetota; class Actinomycetes; order Actinomycetales; family Dermabacteraceae; genus Brachybacterium. The sequence continues at coordinate 132 of JAUNUA010000402.1, read as the reverse complement.
GCCCGGTCGGCGCAGACGCACCTCATCGCCCACGCGGACGGCCTGGGAGGCTTTCACCGGCTGTCCGTTCAGGCGGACGTGCCCGCCGCGGCAGGCACTCGTCGCCGCGGACCGGGTCTTCGCGAGCCTCAC
>JAUNUA010000056.1 GCA_030538435.1 Brachybacterium sp. | reverse complement strand
ATGATGTCGCGGACGATGCCGCCGACCCCGGTCGCCGCCCCCTGGTAGGGCTCGACGAAGGACGGGTGATTGTGGGACTCCACCTTGAACGTCACCGCCCAGCCGTCACCGATGTCGACCACGCCGGCGTTCTCGCCGATCCCCACCAGCAGCTTCTCGCGCATCGCCTCCGTGGTGCGTTCGCCGAAGATGCGCAGATGCTTCTTGGAGGACTTGTAGGAGCAGTGCTCGGACCACATCACGGAGTACATCGCGAGTTCGGCGTGGGTGGGGCGGCGCCCCAGCAGCTCACGAATCTGCGCGTACTCCTCCGCCTTCAGACCCAGTTCCGCGAACGGCAGGTCATCCTCGGGGGTGGCTGCGGCGTTCTCGACGGTGTCGGGCAGGTGACCGGACGGCGAGGAGGGGGCGGAGTCGTGCGCGGAGGTCATGCCGGAGTGCATCCCATCGGGCGAGGCAGCTGAGGACCGCCTCAGTCTACGAGGGCGGCAGGCCCTCGTAGCCTCGCCCCGGTGTCGCGCCCGGCACTCCCGTCCTCACCCCGCGTCGGTCAGCAGCTGGCGGGTCCGGTAGGGCAGCAGCTCTCGCAGCACGATGGTGGTGGAGGTGCGGCTGATCCCGGGACAGCGCAGGACCTCCTGCCCCAGTTCGTACAGGTGGTCGGCGTCCCGCGCGACCACTTGGAACAGCACGTCGGTGCTGCCGGAGGTCGCAACGCATTCCAACACCTCGGGGATCGCCCGCAGCCCCGTGACCGCCTCGTCGAAGCGCACCTGCTCGACCTGCGCGGTGACGAAGGCCCGCAGCGGCATCCCGAGTGCCTCAGGCGGAACGGTCACGCTCGGCGGCCGCAGCGTACCGGGTTCGAACAGCTGCCCGAGGCGGCTCTGCACGGTCCCCCGGGCGAGCCCGAGCCGCTGCGCCAACCACCCGACTGTGGCGCGGGGTCGCGCATCCAGAGCCGCGATCACCCGCCGACTCGTCTCATCCAGCACCCGCGTCGTTCTGATCGCTCTGTCCGCCATGGAATCCCCTTCGCCTCGACCATTGATCATATCGATCAAGATCATCTCGGAGAGTTGACGCCTTCGTCGCGTGCGACTCGAATGGCATGTCATGACGACCACTGCATCGGTGCACGACGTCCCCGCGACGGAGACCGCGCCCACCGTCGGGCGCTTCCTCGCCACCCGCCTCGTCCAGCTCGGCGCCCGCCACCTGTTCGGCCTGCCCGGAGACTTCAACCTCACCCTGCTCGACGAGATGCTCACGCAGGAGGACCTGACCTGGGTGGGCAGCACCAACGAGCTGAACGCCTCCTACGCAGCGGACGCGTACGCCCGCGTCGGTCGTCGCCTCGGCGCGCTGGTCACCACCTACGGCGTCGGCGAACTGTCCGCCGTCAACGGCATGGCAGGCAGCTTCGCGGAGGACGTCCCGGTGCTGCACATCGCTGGTATGCCCTCACGCGCCTCCATGGACCAGAAGGTGCCGTTGCACCACACGGTATTGGACGGGGACTTCGACCACACCGTGCGGATCGCCGCGGAGTTCTCCACCGCCCATGCCGTGCTCGGGCCGGACAACGCCGCGCGTGAGATCGACCGCGTCCTGACCGCGATGCTCACCACCTCCAAGCCCGGCTACATCGGCATCCCTCTCGATGTCGCCGCTGCGCCCATCACCGAGCACATCGACCTCGCAGCACCCGCAACCGCTCCCACCCGGCCCGACGCCCTCGCCGCCTTCGAGAAGGCCCTCGTCCAGCACGTCCAGGGCACCCACGCGACCCTGCTGGTGGGTCCGCGCGTCCACCGGCGCGGCCTCGAACCCGTGGTGCGCCGCATCGCGGACCTGCCCGGGGTGCTCGTCGCATCCCAGTCCGCCTCCAAGGCTGTCCTGGATGAGCAGCACCCGGCGAGCCTTGGCACCTACCTCGGTTCCACCACCCGCGAGGAGCGCACGCGCGACCTGGTCGACACCGCCCAGCTGCTCATCATGGTGGGGACGATCACCAGCGACTTCACGACGGGTTTCTTCTCCCACCGGTACGACACCGCGACCGCGGTGGAGCTGGGCCTGGACACCGCCCGCATCGGCCACGCCCACTACCCCGGCGTGCTGCTGGAGGACTCCCTCGCGGCCCTGGAGAGGGTGGTCACAGCCGCGCAGCTGCCCGAGGCCCCGACAGGTCCCACCGCGATGGGCGAGGCCGGCGCGAAGTCCCGTGGCGATGGCGCAGCCGGCGATGACGTCGATGACGCCGATGACGAGGCACCGTCCCCCGGCCCCGAGGATGCCCTCGACCAGACCGTGCTGTGGAAGCGCATCCAGGACTGGATCGCCCCCGCGACCACGGTCATCGCCGAGGCCGGCACCTCCTTCTACGGGGCGCTGGACCTGCATCTGCCCGAGGACAGCGACCTGCTGGGCCAGCCCGTCTGGTCATCCATCGGCTACACCCTCCCGGCCGTGCTCGGCGCGGGCCTCGCCCGCCCGGAGCGTCGCCCCGTGCTATTCATCGGCGACGGCTCCGCGCAGCTGACCATCTCCGAGCTGGGCCTCGTCTATCGGCACGTGCCCGGCGCCGTGATCGTGCTGATCGAGAACCGCGGCTACACCGTGGAACGCTGCATCCAGAGCCCCGAAGCCGTCTACCAGGACGTCCTCGCCTGGGACTGGCCTGCCATACCCGCGGCTCTCGGCGCCCCTCAGGTGCGCACCCCGCGCGCCCGCACCGTCGGGGAGCTCGACGCGGCGCTCGCCGACATCGCCGCGCAACCGGAGCAGTCCTACCTGCTGACCTTTGATCTGCCCGTGATGGACGCGCCGCGCCTGCTGCGCATCCTCGCCGAGGGCATCTCCCGCACCAACTCCCGTTCCTGACCATCACCGCACCCACCACCACCGCACCGAAACGAGGCCCCATGTCCCGCGCCCTGCCCCTGCCCGATTTCACCCACGAACGGGTCGTCATCGAGACCGGTCCCCGCAGCGGGCTCGTCATCGCTGTCGCCCTGCACTCCAGCGCCCTCGGCCAGGCCCTCGGTGGTTGCCGCATGTGGCCCTACCCGCAGTGGGACGACGCCCTCGGTGACGTGCTGCGCCTGTCCTCCGCGATGACCCTGAAGAACGCCGCCGCCGGTCTCGACGCCGGCGGAGGCAAGTCCGTCATCGCCCTGCGCCCCGGGGAGCGGATCGACGAGGGTCGGCGCCGCGCCGCGCTGCTGGATCTCGGCGACATCGTGGAGTCCTTCGGCGGGTCCTACCGCACAGCGGAGGACGTCGGCACCACTGAGGACGACATGGTGATCGTCCGTGAGCGCACCGAGCACGTCGTCGGCACCCCGCTCGGCCTCGGCGGTGCGGGGGAGCCTGCCGGCCCCACGTCGCTCGGCGTGTACTCCTCCGTCGCCCCGACACTGCTGGAGGCCACAGGGTCAGGGGAGATCGCGGGCCGCCGCATCGTCATCTCCGGACTCGGTCAGGTGGGTGGGCGGCTCGCGCGGCTGCTCGCGGCCGACGGGGCGGAGCTGCTCATCACCGACATCGACACCGGCAAGCAGACGCTCGCCGAGGAGCTCGGCGCCACCTGGATCGATGCTTCCGAGGCGCTGAGCACCGAGGCGGACGTGTTCATCCCGGCCGGCATCGGCGGCATCCTCACCGACGAGGCCATCGCGGGCCTTATGGTGCAGGCCGTCGTCGGCCCGGCGAACAACCCGCTCGCGGAGCGGGACGGCGCCGCGCAGCTCGCTGCCCGCGGCATCGTCTACGCGCCCGATTTCGTGGTGAACGCCGGCGGAGTCATCTACCTGACCCTCGCGGCCGACGGCGTCGGCCAGGACGAGATCGATGCGCGGGTCCGCGGCATCGGCGACACCTTGACGATGGTGTACCAGGACGCGCGCGATCGACAGGTGACGCCGCTCGCGGCCGCGGAGGACCTCGCGTACGGCCGCATCTCCACCGCCGACGCCACCTCCTGAGCAGCGTCACTGCCCGGGTGGCGCCGGCACCTCCGGCGTGAGCGCCGTCGCCCCTCAGCGGGAGCGGCGGCGCTCCGCTTTCTGGCGGTCCCGCAGCACCTTCTCGCTGATCGGGGAGTCCGCGCTCGCGCGTTCCGCCCGCTGGTAGGCGCGGGCCTCGTCCTGGCGGACCTTCTCCTCCCCCAGGGCGATGGGCGCGCGGACATGCTCCGGTGCGAGATCGAACGTGGCGATCAGGTCCAGGGCGTGCGGGCGCAGCCGCCACAGCAGGCGCTTGACGTCCCGGTGCACCGTCCGTCCGCGCTGGGCGGAGATCATCCCGTTCAGCAGGTACCAGGCGAGGTTGTCGTCGATCAGGGTGAGGCCGTACAGGTCGCGCACATCCGACATCACGGCCCGGGTGTCCTCGTCCTCGATCCGCTCCAGCGCCGCGGTGAACGCCCTCCACAGCAGCAGGTCCGCGTGGGCGCGTGCCGCGTCCAGCATCTCCACCTGGTGCTTGTTGACCAGCGCCGCGGCGTCCTCGGGTGACATCCCCTGGGCCGAGCGGAGTGCGAGCGCGACCTCCTCGACGCTCAGGCGTGCCCGCTCGGTGAGCATCTCCTCCTGGTACTCGGCCTGCCGCAAGGATTCCGAGGCCCGACGGCCCGAACCGGCGTCGGTGACCGTCTGGACCAGCCGGTTCCAGGGGGTGTGGCGGCGCGAGAGGGCTTCCGCGCGCTGGGCGATGAAGCGCCCGATGCCGGCACGGTCCACGTTCTTCAGACCGCTGGCGTAATCCGCGAGCAGGCGCTTGGCGACCAGCTGCAGCAGCACGGTGTTGTCGCCCTCGAAGGTGGCGTACACGTCGAGGTCCTGGTGCAGGCCCACCAGTCGGTTCTCGGCGAGGTACCCCTGGCCGCCGCAGGCTTCGCGGGCCTCCTGGATGGTGTCGAGCGCCAGCCGCGTGGAGATCGGCTTCAGGGCCGCCGCGAGGGTCTCCAGGTCCTCCCGTGCCTCGGGGGAGTCGTCCCGCCCGGAGAACACGTCATCGAAAGCCTGCAGCAGCTCCTCGTGGGCGAACGCCCCGGCGAACGTAGCGGCGAGCTTCGGCAGCAGCCGGTGCAGGTGCGCCTGGTAGTCCAGCAGCACCGTCTCCTCGGTGGGGGCCGAGGCGGTGAACTGGCGGCGCTGCGAGCCGTAGGTGATCGCGATGTGCAGCGCCAGCTGGGTCGCCCGGTTCGCGGCACCGTCCAGCGACACCCGGCCCTGCACGAGGGTGCCGAGCATGGTGAAGAAGCGCCGTCCCGGGGACTCGATCGGTGAGGTGTACGTGCCATCGGCGGCGACGTCGCCGTAGCGGTTCAGCAGGTTCGTGCGGGGCACGCGCACGTGGTCGAAGGCGAGGCGGCCGTTGTCGATGCCGTTCAGCCCACCCTTCTCCCCGTCGTCCTCGCTGCTGATGCCCGGCAGCAGGTTCCCCTCGTCATCGCGGACGGGGACGTAGAAGCAGTGCACGCCGTGGTCGACCCCCCGGGTGATCAGGCGTGCGAACACGGTGGCGGCCTTCGCGTGGATCGCGGCGTTGCCCAGGTAGTCCTTCCAGGCGGCGCGGAACGGGGTGTGGATGATCCACTCCTCCGTCTCCGGGTCGTACGTCGCGGTGGTGGCCAGGGACTGCACGTCCGAGCCGTGACCGATCTCGGTCATCGCGAACGCGCCGGGTGTCTCCAGCGACATCGCCTTCTCGATCCAGGCCTCGTGGTGCCCGGCGGTGCCCAGCTGCAGGATCGCGGAGGTGAACAGCCCCCACTGCACCCCGGCCTTGATCTGCAGCGAAGGATCGGCGACAACTAGTTCCTCGAAGGCGGCGATGTTCGCCCCGTTGTCATTGGGTCCGCCCAGGCTCTCCGGGAGCATGGGACGCGAGACGTCCTCGGCGGCGAGGATCTGCATCTGCTCGAACACCCGCGCCCGGTGCTCGGCGATCGTCACGTCCATCGGGCGGTGCAGCTCGGGCCGGCGCGCGCGCTCCCGCGCCTCGCGGCGGGTGGAGGCCCAGCTGCCGAGCAGCAGCTCGGAGACCGCGGCGATGTCGATCCGGGGCGCGCCATCCGGGGGCACCGGGATCGGCCCGGTCGGGGTGGGGGACGACGAGGAGGTGAGGGTCGAGGGCTCAGCTCCCGCGAGCTCGGCGGTGTGCACGCCGTCACCTTCGGTCGGGTCGTCGGTGGTGGTGGATGTCGTGGAGGTCATCGGGTCATTCCTTCCCGGTGGGGTTCATGGTGGTCACGCCGTGCATCAGCCAGGTGACGAGGGCATCGCAGAGCTGCTCGGCGTCGAGCGGGATCGCGGGAAGCCCCTGTCCGCCCAGACCGGTGGAACGGGGGCCCGCGAGGTCTGCGGCGTCGAGAGCCCCGTCAGCGCTGTCGGCAGAGTCGGGGGTGGTGGTCGCGGATGTCTGCGTGCGCATCCAGGCGTCGACCGCGCCCTCCACGAAGCCGACGGCCCCGGATGCCCAGGCCGCGGCGAGCGGCGCCGGGGTCTCGGCGGGCAGGGTGGTCGCGACCAGACGGGTCACGGACTGCAGGAAGTGGTTCAACCCGTCGGAGGGGCGGGTGATGAAGCGGTACACATTCGGTGAGGCCGCGGCGGTCTCGATGTAGGAGGAGATCATGGCGCGGATCCGCGCCTCGGTCCCCACCACGCCGCCGGAGGACTGGCCGACCTGCTCCACCTCGGCCACCAGGCGCCGGTGCATCGCGGAGAGGATGTGCATCCCGAGCGCCCGCTGCAGCTGCGCCTTGTCGGAGAAGTACCGGTAGACGATCGACTTCGACGTCCCCGATGCGGCGGCGATGTTCTCCATGGTCACGTCCGGACCCTGGGCGTGGATCAGGCGCCGGGCGACGTCCAGCAGTTGAGCGCGGCGCTCCTCGCGGTGGCGCGCCCAGCGGGTGGAGCGCCCGTCGCTCGCTGCGTGCTCCCGGGTCATCGTGGGTTGCATCTCGGTGATCACGGTACCTAAAGTACCAAGTACTGACGGTCCTATGTACAGAGCCGACGCGGAACTCCTGCGATCGCCCCCCATATCTTTGAAGAGGTACCCCGCCGTGACCGAAGCCGCCGCTCCTGCCCACCCGTCCGAGGACCACCGCTCCGAGTCCCTCGGCGTCCGCGACGCCGTGATCCTCGGCGGCAACCGCCTGCCGTTCGCGCGCCGCGGCGGTGCCTACGCCGGGGTCTCCAACCAAGACCTGCTGACCGCTGCGCTCGACGGACTCGTCGCCCGGTTCTCCCTGCAGGGCGTGCGCCTGGGGAACGTGGCCGGCGGTGCTGTGCTGAAGCTCGCCGGGGACCTGAACCTCACGCGCGAGAGCGCCCTGGGCACGCCGCTGGACCCGCGCACCCCCGCCATCGACCTCTCCAAGGCCTGCGCGACAGGCCTGGAGACCCTGATGCACGTGTCCAACCAGATCCGGCTCGGCCAGATCGACTCCGGTATTGCCGCGGGCGTCGACTCCGCCTCCGACTCACCGATCGAGGTCACCCGGCGCCTGCGACGCATCCTGCACCGCGTAGCCCTCGCCAAGACACCCCTGCAGCGGGTGAAGGCACTCAGTGCGCTGCGTCCCGCGGACCTCGCCCCCCAGCCCCCGCGGAACTCCGAGCCGCGCACCGGACTGTCGATGGGGGAGCACCAAGCGCTCACCGGTGCCCGCTGGGGCATCACCCGCGAGGCCCAGGACGAGCTGGCGCTCGCCTCCCACCAGAACCTCGCCGCCGCCTACGAGCGCGGCTTCTTCGATGACCTGATCAGCGGCTACCGGGGCCTCGGCCGCGACGAGAACCTCCGTCCCGATTCCACCCTGGAGAAGCTCGGGTCGCTGAAGCCCGTCTTCGGCACCCGCAACCCCGAGGTCGCCGAACCCACCATGACCGCCGGGAACTCCACGCCCCTGTCCGATGGCGCGAGCGCCGTGCTGCTGTCCACCCGGGAATGGGCTGCCGAGCGCGACATCCCCGTACTCGCCCGCGTGGTCGATGCCCGGACCGCCGCCGTCGACTACGTCCACGGGGAGGAGGGCCTGCTGATGGCCCCCGCCTATGCGGTCCCCGCCCTGCTGGATGCCCACGGCCTCACCCTGGAGGACCTCGACCTGGTCGAGATCCACGAGGCCTTCGCCTCCACAGTGCTGTCCACCCTCGCCGCCTGGGAGTCCGAGGACTTCGGCCGCGAGAAGCTCGGACGGGACGGCGCCCTCGGCACCGTGGAGCGGTCGCGCCTGAACGTCGCCGGCAGCTCGCTCGCCGCCGGTCACCCCTTCGCCGCCACGGGCGGACGGATCGTCGCGAGCCTCGCGAAGCTCCTGCATGAGCGTGCCCGCGAGACCGGAACCCCCCAGCGCGGACTCATCTCCGTCTGCGCCGCCGGCGGCCAGGGCACTGTAGCGCTGCTCGAGTCCGACGGACGCTGACCCGGCCCGCCGCGCCCATCCGCCCCCGCGCTTCCTCGAGGAGGACCCCGCCATGACCGACACCTACACCCGTTTCATCCGCAGCGGTCCCGGGCGCGCCCTCGCCGCCCGGACCGGGCTGCCGCAGCCCGCCCGCCTGCCCCGCCGTGAGGACCGGCCGGAGGCCGTCCTCGACCCCGTCGTCGTTCTCGGCGCCTCCGCCGGGGCCGATGCGATCGCCGAGAAGTTCCTGCACGCAGGCGCGGATGTGCGCCGCCGCTTCGAGGAGCTCACCCGCGTCGGATCCGTCATCGTGGTCATCGACGAGGTGGAGCAGCCCGATCAGCTCGGCGAGATCCTGCTGCCGCTCGCCGGCGCGATGCGGCGCCTGGATGCCGGCTCCCGGGTGGTGACCGTCTCCCGACCCGCCGTCGGGGACGGGACCGCGCCGGCCCGCGACGCTGCCCGCGGTGGCGTGGAGGGCTTCGTGCGCTCCCTCGCCCATGAGATGCGCAAGGGCGGCACCGCCAACGGCATCCTCGTCGCCGACGGCGTCCCACTGGACGCCCCCGGGGTCCGCGGCGCGCTCGACTTCCTGCTCTCGGCGCGCAGCGCCTTCGTGGACGGCCAGTTCCTCACCGTCACCACTGCCGAGGGGCACGACCCCGAGCACCGCGAGCAGCCGCTCGCCGGGCGCACGGCGCTGGTCACCGGCGCCGCCCGCGGCATCGGCGCGTCGATCGCCCGGACCCTCGCCGCCGACGGGGCCCGCGTGGTGCTGCTGGACGTCCCGGCCGCGGGGACCGACCTCGCACGACTCGCCAACGAGATCGACGCGATCCCGCTCCAGCTGGACGTGACCGCGGCCGACGCCGGGGATCGCCTGGTCGCGTTCTGCCGCACCAAGACCATCGTCCTGGACATCGTCGTGCACAATGCCGGCATCACCCGGGACAAGATGTTCGCCAACATGGTCGCCGCCCGCTGGGACCCCGTGATAGCGGTGAACGTCACCAGCCAGGCAACCCTGAACGAAGCCCTCATCACCTCCCGCGAAGGCGATGAGCAGCCGGCACTGGGTGCGGATCCGCGCATCGTCTCCCTCGCCTCCACCAGCGGCATCGCCGGCAACAAGGGCCAGACCAACTACGCCGCCTCGAAGGCCGGGGTGATGGCGCTGGCCACGGCGACCGCCGCGCAGCTGGCCGACCGCGGTGGCGGCACCGCCAACGCGGTCGCCCCCGGATTCATCGAGACCGAGATGACGGAGAAGATCCCGCCCGTGCAGCGGGAGATCGCCCGGCGGGCCAACTCCCTGCAGCAGGGCGGGCTGCCGATCGACGTTGCCGAGGTCGTCGCGTTCCTCGCCTCCGGCCCCGCCGGAGGCATCCGCGGGGAGACAGTGCGCGTGTGCGGCCAGAACCTGGTCGGGCGGTGAGCGAGGAATGACATCCCAGAGATCACAGCGCCGGAGCGAGGACCCCGCCCTCGTGCGCGACCTGCCGGACGTGCCCAGCTTTCCCGCCATCTACACCGCGGCGCTCGCACCCCGCCCCGGGGTGAAGCGACGCAGCGACCTGCCCGAGACGGTGTATCGGGTGCGGAAGGTCCGGATCGATCCCGAGCGGGCGGCCGCCTTCGACCACCTGATGGGTGGCCCGGCCACGGACCTTGCCCATCCCGGGGTGCTGCATGTCCTCAGCTTCCCGGTGGTGCTGGCCCTGATGGCACGACCCACGTTCCCCGTCTCCCTGCTGGGGCTCGTCCATCTGGAGAACCAGGTGCTGCAGCATCGGCCGATCCGGGTCGGCGAAAAGGTGGACGTCGAGGCGCGGGTGCAGAATCTGCGGCCCCACCGGAAGGGCCGCACCTTCGAAGCAGTCGCGACGATCCTGAACCAGGACGGAGAGATCATCGCGACCGATGTCTCCACCTACCTCGCGCGCGGCGGCGCGGACAGCTCCGGCGGCGGGACCTATGAACGGCGCGAGTTCACGGCGCCGGTCCCCACCGGGCGCTGGAAGCTTCCGGCAAGCACGGGGCGCCGCTACGCGGCGGTCTCCGGGGACGCCAACCCGATCCACATGTCCGCCCTCAGCGCCCGGGCCTTCGGATTCCCGCGGGCCATCGCCCACGGGATGTACACCGCGGCCCGGGCCTTCACGGAGTCGCGGGTGGATCTGTCCCGGCCGCTGCGCTGGGATGTCACCTTCGATGCGCCGGTGACGCTGCCCGGCACGGTGCTGGTCACCTACGAGGACGACGGGTCGGGCACCGTGCGCTGCATCGGATGGAAGCCCGGGACCGCGGAGAAGGCACCCCGGCGCTGCTTCGAGGTGCGCGTCACCACCCTCGGGTGAGGAGCAGCCGATCCGGTGGGGGCAGGAGCAGCTGACTCAGTGAGGCCGGCGGCTATCATCGGGCGGTGACGTCCCCGCATGCCCCCGCCGCCCCCGTGCCCGACGGCGACGCCGTCGACCGGCTGATTCGCCAGGTAGCGATGGATGAGGGTGCGGTGGATGGATGCCCGTGCGACCTCGTCGTGGTGGGGGACCACACCGGCGCGCTCACCGCATGGGCTCTGCAGATCACGGCCGAGCATGCGGACGCCGTTGTCCTCAGCCACCACACCTCCTCCGCCCGTGCGCATGCCCTCGCGGACGCCCATCCGGATGCGATCAGATCCAGGCGGCTGCGCGTTGCGGGTCTTCCCGGACCCGACGGCACAGTCGTCCCGGCGAGCCTCTCGGACGCGCTGACCGGCCTCAGTCCGCACGCCGTCCTCGCGCGCCTCCCGCGCTCGCTGCGTGCGCTGCGGACCATCGCCCGGGACCTTGCCCGCGCCGCGCGCGCAGCGGGCCGCACGGACGTGACGCTCGTTGCGGGAGGCCGCGTGAAGCACATGACGCGCTCCCAGAACGCGGCCCTTGAGCTGGGTTTCGACGAGGTTCACGCGAGCCGGGGCCGTGGGTCTGCGCGCTGTCTGGTCGCCTCCTCCCCCCGCGAGGACGTGACCGCGGATGCCCCCCACCAGCATCCCTCTCACGTCGCGAGCGCCGATCCCGAGCTCGTACCGGAATTCGTGGAGACTGCTCAGGTGTCCGTGACCGTCCGCGGCACGCCCCGCACGATCGCCCTCGCCGCTGTCGGCGGGGTCTTCAGCGGCGCGAAACCCGACCACGGGAGCCTGCTCATGCTGCGCGCCCTCGATGCGAGCCTCCCCGAGGAAGTCGATCCGGCGCTGGAAAAGGACGGGGTCCATCTGGTGGACCTCGGCAGCGGGAACGGCCTGGTTGCCGCCTACCTCGCCAGCACGTTCCCCACGGCGTTGATCACCGCGAGCGATGACGACCTCGACGCGGTCGCGTCCACCCGAGCGACCCTCGCCGCACTCGACTTCCCGGAACGACCAGCCGGCCGCCTTCGGATCGACTGGGATGACGCGCTCTCGACCCTTGAGGCAGGAAGCGCTGACCTGGTGATGCTGAACCCGCCCTTCCACGACGGGCCCCGCGTCGATCCGACGATCGTGCACGGACTGCTCGATGCCGCCGCGCGTGTGCTGCGCCCCGGCGGGTCGCTGTGGTTCGTCCACAACTCCCACCTGCGCTACCGCGCCGAGGTGGAACGCCGCGTCGGCCCGGTCACCGAGCGCGCCCGCGATCGACGCTTCACGGTGCTCAGCG
>JAUNUA010000401.1 GCA_030538435.1 Brachybacterium sp. | reverse complement strand
CGCTGCGAGGCCCACCACATCATCCCGTGGTGGGCAGGCGGCCCCACGAGCCTGGAGAACCTCGTCCTGTTGTGTCCCCACCACCACGGGTGTGTCGAACCCCTGCGGTTCTGGCAACCCGCGCCGCGTTCCCGTTGGCGGGTCCGCATGGGTGCTGACGGGCTGCCCGAGTTCATACGACCCACGCCCCCCGGCCAGCCAGAAGCTGAACCCATCCGCCACGAACGCTTCGCCACCGTCGGGCGTGGACCGGACGGTGATCTCGATCGTCATGGCTTGGCGGTCGCGAAGCAGATGCCCCAGATCGAGTGACGTGGCCGACTGGCCGGTCGATTGCCGCTGAACGAGTGAGAGGGCCCGCGCGGTCTACTGCGTGGGCCAAACCGCCAGTGCCGCAATGGCACGGGGGAGACTCCGACGCGCGATCATGTCAGGCGGGTAGGGGCCAGGCATCGCCGAAGCCGCCCGCGCCTGCAGCGACGCGGCGAGCGCGCCCGCGGCCAGCATGGCTCCCGCCACGCCTGCGAGGACGTCGCCGGAGCCCGCGCTCGCCGTCCAGGCCGGGCCGGGTTGGGCGATCAGCACCGACCCGTCGGGGGTCGCGCAGTACTGGGTGGCGCCCTTCAGCAGCACGCACGCGCCCAAGGCGGCGGCCGTCTCGCGCACGTGACGCACGGGGTCGTCGGTGATCTCGGATCGATCCACACCTTGCATGCGCGCCAGCTCGCCGGCGTGCGGTGTCACCAGCGATCCCTCGGGAAGCGGATGGCGCGACCACAGCAGGGAGTCGAGCGCGCCGGCGTCCACCACCATGGGGACGCCCTCGGCCACCCGCCGGTTCAGGCGCGGCCCATCAGCGCCCGGCCAGCCGGAGCCAACCACCCAGGCCTGCACGCGACCGGGCGGGCCGCCCTCGATCGGGACCACCACGGATGGAAACGCCGACAGCACCGCCTCGCGGGCCGGGCCGATGAACCGAACCATGCCCGCACCGCCGTGCAGGGCGCCCGAGACCGACAGCACCGCCGCCCCCGGATAGGAGTCCGTTCCCGTGTCGATACCCACCACTCCGCGCGCGTACTTGTCGCTCGTCGCGGTCGGCCACGGATACCAGTCGCGCAGGTCATCCTCGTCGACCAGATGGATGTCCGCGTCGGGCACCTCCACGCCGAGGTCGACCAGCTCGACTCGCCCGCACCGCGACGCGGCTGGCTCGGCGACGTGGGCCAGTTTCCGCGCGATGAAGGTGACCGTGACGTCCGCGACGAACGAGTCGTGCGCGACGGCCGAGTCGGCGACCAAGCCACTGGGCAGGTCCACGGCGACGATCGGCACCCGCTCCTCGTGCGCAGCCCGTGCGACGGCGGCCACGGCGTCCGGGAGGCCGGGGCGGCCCCCGAGCCCGGAGAGCCCGTCGAGCACGACACCCACGCCCGTGCAGTGCATGAGCGCACCGGCGGCGTCCACGACGACGGCGCCCGCCTCGAGCGCGGCGGCCAGTCCGTCGTCGTGGGCGCGCTCGGTCACGGGCCACACCCACAACGGCACCCGGA
>JAUNUA010000055.1 GCA_030538435.1 Brachybacterium sp. | reverse complement strand
CAGCGCGAGCCGATCGAGGACCAAGATCCGATGGGCGCTTCCGCCTCGGGTACCGGGCCCGGTGATGACATCGCCGAGGAGCAGCCGACCGCACTGGACACCGGCGGCGGGCACGACGCGACGGAACCGGCCGACCACGAACCCGCCGCAGCCGAGCCGACCGCGCCGGACGCCGACAGCGGACCCGCCGAATCCGACCCGGCGAATCCCGGGCCGGCCGACCATGACGCCGCGCCCGGGCCGGGCGAGACCGCCGCGCCGTCCGGGGACATCGCCCCCGCCGACTCAACCGGGCCCGGTGCGAGCGACGCGGAACCCAGCGACGCCACGCGCTCCGGTGACTTCCAGGGCCCGGGCACCTCCCGCGCCCAGACCACCCCTGGCGCTGGACTCGGCGGCATCGCCGAACACTCCCAGGAGGGAGCCGCCGGAATGGGTGTCTCCGAGCGGGAGCTCGAGGAGCGCAGCCACCCCGGGGTCCTCCAGCGGTTCTGGTGGCTCGGCTGCCTCGTCCTGCTGCTGCTCGTCGTCGTGATTGCGATCATGTCCGGCGGTCTCGGGCTCTTCGGTGCCAGCGGAGCCGTCGAGGCGCCCGGCGTCCTCGCCGCATCGGCAGGAGTGATCTCCCCGCTGTGAGCACCGCCTTCAATCCCCCGCCGAGCTGGCCGGAACCTCCTGAGGACGACTGGTCTCCCGAGGACGGCTAGCGGCCCGACCCCGCATGGGGCCCGGTACCGGCGGGGTGGCGGCTGTGGACCGTGGCCGACGGCGACACGCGCACCGACGATGGCTCCCCCTTGCTGGAGTCCGAGGACGTCCCTGCGAGCGGGGCTCGTCCCATCCGCGAGGAGATTCCCTATCCCGTCGAGGTGACCTCCCCGGGCAACCGCCGCTGGCTCCCGCGGCAGGACGTCACCGAGGACGAATTCGGTCCTGTGGTGCCGTTCCGACGCCGACCGCGCCTGCGCCTTGCCGTGATCATCATCGTGACGGTCTCCGGTCTGCTCTTCGCCGCCGCGACCGCGTACCTCTTCATCCACCTCGCGCGGGAGGCGGAAAGCCTGTCCGCACATCCGGCCGCCCAAGGCGTCGCCATGGCGGGCACCACGCCGGAGGGAGGAGCCGTCCCGCGTCACGGCGCCTCACCGTGAGCACGGCCCTGCCCCCGCGGGACCCGGTCCCCCGGGCCCGGAGCGAGGACATCTCCCGCCGCGCGAAGCTCTACATGATCCAGATGGCTCTGCGCTTCGTGTTCCTCGGTCTCATCTTCGTGGTGCCCGGGTGGTGGAAGCTGGTGATGCTCGCGGCTGCGCTGATCCTGCCCTACTTCGCGGTCATGGCCGCGAACGACCAGGACCATTCCGCGGAGTACACCGAGGCCTACACCGATCGGCCCGCGGAGTTGCCGGCGCTCGAGGCCACCGTCCACCGGCCCCCGACCATGTACGTCGACGAGAACGGGACCGTCCATATCCAGCCCGACGAGGACCACCCCGTGCCCGATGACCCTGTGGGGCCCGCTCCCCCAGGTTCCACGCCGCGCGACAAACCCGTGGACCAGCCCCCGGTCTGGGACGCCGACCTGGACGATGACCCCCACGGCCCGGAGGACGACACCCGATGACCTCGCAGGACCGTGACGCGCAGGGTCTTCGGATGCTGCTCGGACGGGAGTGGATCCTCGGCGCTCTCGTGGTGCTGCTCGCCATGGGGGTGTGCATCGTGCTCGGGGTGTGGCAGTACGGCCGCTTCGAGGAACGGCGCACCGAGGCGCGCCTGGTGGAGGCGAACTACGACGCCGAGCCGGTGGACCTCGACGCGATCCTCCCCGCCGCCACCTCCGATCTCCCCACCGAGGACGAGTGGCGCCCGGTCACGCTGCGCGGGGAGTACTGCACCGCCGAGCAGTGCGTCCTGTACGTCCGGAATCGCACCCTCGCAGGCCAGGTCGGTTTCTGGCAGCTGGTGCCCTTCGAGAGCGACCAGGGCACCCTGCTGGTGGTCCGCGGCTGGGTGGGCACCCAGGGCGACACCAGCGCGCCCGCCGATCCGCCCGCCGTCCCCGCGGGGCCACGCGAGGTCACGGTGCGGATGCGCCCAGCGGAGCCCGCACTGACCGATCGTGCCGATCCCGCCAGGCAGCTCCACTCGACGAATCCCGAGCGGGTGCTCGAGCAGACCGGGGATCTGCCGGATCTGCGACTCGGCGCGTACGGAGAGCTCGCCTCGGAGGATCCCGCCGCGGCGGACGCCCCGACCTCGCTGGAGACGCCGCAGACGGGCGTCGGCCCGCACCTCAGCTACGCCGTCCAATGGTGGGTCTTCGCGTTGTTCTTCCCGCTCGCCTGGATCCTCCGGGCACGATCAGCCCTGAAGGACGCCCGCGCGGAAGGGACCGATCAGCCCGCACCCCAGCGTCCCGGTCCGGCGGGACCCCATCGGCGTCGACCCCGGCGCCGCACCGAGGACGAGGAGGAAGAGGATGCACTCGTCGACCAGCGGTACCTCTGAACCTGGCGGGGAGGCCCGCAGTTCCTTCCTGCCGGGCCGACGCCCGCGCGTGATCGCCCATCGGGGGCTCGCCCTCGACGGCGCCGAGAACACCCTCCGGGCGTTCCGCGACGCGCTCACCGCCGGTGCCCACATGCTGGAGACCGACACGCAGGTCAGCGCGGACGGGATCGCCATGACCGTGCACGACGAGCACCTCACCCGCCTCACCGGAGATGCGATCCAGGTCAGCGCGCTTCCTGCCGCGGACCTCGGGCGCCGGCTCGTCGCGGGGGTGGAGCCGATCTGCACCCTGGAGGAGATGCTGGATGCGTTCCCCGCGGCGGCCGTGAACATCGACGTCAAGACGCCCGATGCTGCGGAGCCGACCGCCCGCGCGATCGCCCGTACCGGTGCAGCCCACCGGGTGTGCCTCACCAGCTTCACCGGGAGCATTGCCCGGGCGGCCGTCCGCCACTTGGAGCGCGCCACCGGTGTGACGCCGGTGCGTAGCCCGTCCCGAGGCACCATCGCCGGGTTCCTCGCCCTCAGTGCCGCCGCCGCGCCCGGTGCCGTCATCACGCGGGTTCTCGCCCCCTACGGTGCGCTGCAGGTCCCGCCGCAGTACCGCGGACTGCCCGTCATCACGCCGCGGACCATCGCCGTCGCCCACCGCGCGGGCTGCGAGGTTCACGCCTGGACGATCGACGACCCGGAGCAGATGCGTCACCTGCTGGCCCAGGGCGTGGATGGTATCGTGACCAACCGTGCCGACGTCCTCTCCGGGATCGTCGGCGGGCACGGCCGGGCCGCCGCCGGGGAATGAAACCCCGCGCCGAGGCGTTGGAACCGCCGAAGCCCACACCCACCGGCAGGAAGGCGACACCCGCATGAACAGCCGCAGTCTGCGAGGCACCCGCCTCGGCTCGCTGAGCATGGAGACCGACGAGGGCGTGCTCGCTGCACCCCGCCAGGAAGCGGTCTACGACTGCCCCAACGGCCACGCGATCATCCTCCCCTTCTCCGTGGAGGCCGACGTACCGGCGGTCTGGGAGTGCCGCTGCGGCGCGACGGCGGTTCTGCGTGACCACGACAAGCCCGAGGAGAAGCCGGGCAAGCCGCAGCGCACCCACTGGGACATGCTGCTCGAGCGCCGCAGCGAGGAGGACCTGCAAGTTCTCCTCGACCAGCGCCTGAAGCTCCTGCGCGAGGGACGCCTGCACTCCAGCCGCACCCTCTGAGCGACGACCAGCACCACGCGCAGCGCCCCCGAGACCGAATACGGTCCCGGGGGCGCTGCGCTGTGCGAGGGCGCCGCGCGGGCGCACGACTACGGTGTGCGAGAGCGCTGAACTACGCTGAGCGGTGCGGGGGTGCGTCCTCTCAGGGACGCGGGGGCGGGGTCCCGTCCTCGGTGATCACCGGTGCGTCCCCTGCTGCGGCGCTCCCGGAGGGGCCACCCGGGGTGCCGGTTCCGCCGGCGCGATGTCCGGTGGCGTCGATGACGACCTCCCCCTCGATCACCCCGCGCCGGGAGCGGCGGCCGAACACCTGACGGGTGGAGGCTCCGGACGGATCGAAGCCCATCGAGCGAACCGCCTTCTTCTGCACCGGCGTCAACAGCAGCACGAGGCCCATCACCGCGGTCAGGAAGCCGGGGAAGAAGAACAGCATCGCCGCGAGGAGGGTGAACGCGGGCCGGCTCATGTGGTCCTTGATGTCACCGTCTCCGCGGACGGCCCGCACCAGGGAGCGCAGCCGGATGAAGGACTGCTGGCCGGCGGCGACCACCAGCGCCACCCCGATGATCCAGCCGATGAGGACCACCAGCAGCACCCACCAGATCGAGGTGTAGTAGCCGAAGAGGATCAACAGGCCGAGCTCCAGCCGCGCGAAGCGTCCCTCACCCTGGTCGGAGCGGTCGCGCGTCGCGCGCGGATCGCTGTGCGGTGCATGCTGCGTGCTCACGGGGTCCTCCTTGCGGGCCGTGCCGGGTCGGGACGTCGGATCCGCGCACGTCCCGCGCGGGTGCGGGAGGCGCCTCGCCCCTGGCCGACGATCCGCCCAGCGTAGCGAAGCAGCCCGAGAAGCTGCTGGGCCCGGTGGGTGAGACCCCAGAGCGTCACCCGCACCAGTGCCTCCCGGATGATCGCCCCGTTCATCTTCGAGACACCGAGGGCGCGCTCGTCGAAGGCGATCGGCCGCTCCTCGATGCGGGCACCGAGGGCGTCGGCGCGCCTGGTCATGTCGACCTGAAAGCAGTAGCCGTGGCTGGCGATGTCGTCCTCGAGGATCTCCGTCAGCAGGTCTGCACGGTAGGCGCGGAACCCGGCGGTCGCGTCCCGCACCCCGAGGCCCAGCACCGCCTGGACGTACCGGTTGGCGCCGCGGGAGAGGACCTCCCGGCTGCGTGGCCAGTCGTGGACACTGCCTCCGGGAACCCACCGGGAACCGATGGCGAGGTCGGCGCCGTCCTCGATAGCGGCGAGCAGGGCAGGCAACTGCTCGGGGCGGTGGGAGCCGTCGGCGTCCATCTCCACGAGGACGTCGTAGCCACGGGCGAGGCCCCAGCCGAAGCCGGCGACATAGGCGGGGCCGAGCCCGTCCTTCCCGGCGCGGTGGAGGACATGCACCTGGGGGTCGTTCGCGGCGATGCGGTCGGCGAGCTCGCCGGTGCCGTCCGGCGAGGCATCATCGACCACCAGCACGTCCGCCGCGGGCACCGCCGTGCGCAGCCGGGCGAGGGTCCCGGGCAGGGTGAGCACTTCGTCGTAGGTGGGGATCACCACCAGCACGCGGGCGGTCATCGGCGGCCTCCCCGCTGGCGGGAGCGGATCGCGATCACGCGCCGTTCGGTGGACATGGCGAACGCCCATCCGGCGATGCCCAGCAGGCACAGGGCGGCGGCGGGCCAGGGACCCGCTGCCATCGCCGGGGTGGTGCCGGTGCGCAGGGGCACGTCGGCCTGGACGACTCCTTGCTCCCAGTGGTCGACGAAGTCCAGGGTCCGCCCGTCCGGCGTGACGATCGCGCTGTGCCCGACGGTGGACACGTGCACGATGCTGCGTCCGCTGATCACCGACAGCACGCGCGCCTCAGCGAGCTGCTGGATCGCTTCGTTCGAGTCGCCGAACAGGGCGTTGTTGGACTGGACCACGATCACCTCCGCGCCCTCGGTGACGGTGTCCCGGACCAGGTTCTCGTACGCGATCTCGAAACAGATCAGGACGCCGACGTCGTGACCCGCGATGGGCATCACCCCCACCTCGTCACCGGGGAGCATGTCGATGGAGACCATGTCGACCTTGTCGGTGACCATCCGGAAGACGTCCCGCGCCGGGATGTACTCCCCGAACGGCACCGGGTGGCGCTTGGCGTACTCGTCGGTGACGCCGCCCTCGGCGTCCCACAGCAGCGACATGTTGTAGCGGTGGCGGCCCTCATCGGTGAGGGTCTGGGTGCCCACCAGTACGGGAGCCCCCGCTCGACGGGTGACATCGGTGAGGGCATCGCCCCGCGCCTGGTCGATCCGCGGATCGTTCCCGGCGGAGTCCTCCGGCCACACGATGAGGTCGAGGTCGCGGCCCTCGGCAGCGGCGTCCTCGATCGCGAGGTCGCTCGCCTCCACATGGTTCCAGAACACCTCGGGCGGCATCGCGAGGTCATCGGGGTCGATCGGCGGAACGTTCCCCTGGATGCCGGCGATCGCGATGGTGGGGCGGTCCGGCGGGGTGGGATTGTGCGGCAGCGGCACCAGGACCCCGACCAGGATCGCGGCGGTCGCCCCGGCGAGGGGCCACACGCCGATGAGCCCGTTGCGGCGTTCTTGTCGTCGGCCCAGCAGCGAGGCCCCGCCGAGGAACAGCATCTGCCCGATCAGCCCGACGACGAAGGCGAGCCCGGACATCCCGATCCAGGGGCCCAGGTTGAGCAGGGGTGAGTCCTGCAGGGCGAAGCCGGTCGCCCCCCAGGGCAGGCCTCCCCACGGCCAGTGGGATCGCAGCGTCTCGATCCCCACCCACAGCAGCGCCACGACCACGGCACTGACCGCGCCCGGGCCGCGCCGCACCAGCAGCGTCCGAGCGGCGAGGGCGAAGGGCACGATGTACAGCGCCTGCACCATGCCGAGGGCGATCCACGGCATCGTGCCCGCATAGGTGCCGGCCCACTCGGTGAGCGGCACGAAGAACGCAAGGCCCCACACCAGCCCCGCGAGGGCCCCGCTGATCCAGGAGCGCGTCATCACGGCGCCGCTGAGCAGCGCCAGGGACACCGGCAGCAGCATCCACAGGTCGTAGGGAGGGAAGGCGAGCAGCGCGAGGATCCCCCCGATCGCCGCGAGCAGCAGCGCGACCGGTAGGGGCGTAGGACGCACCTGGTCCGCGGTGCGCCGGGAGCTGCGGCTGCTCATGCGTCGGTGTCAGCGCCGTCGGCGTGGCGACCCGCGTCGTAGACGGTCTGCCCGTCGACCACGACGTGCAGGGCCCGCGGGGAGCCGCTGCCGAGATCGGGAAGCATCGGGGTGCGCGAACGCGGGTCGGTCGACCAGGTCTGGATCCGCTCGTCCTGGCCGCGCACGGTCAGATCCCACGGCTCCCACACCGCGAAGGTGGCGGGGACGCCCGGGACGATGGAGCCGGGGTGCGCCTCGCCGCCGAGGCGGCGGCCGCCACGGGTGGCGGCGAGGAACGCGGCGCGGTCGCTGATCCGCTGGGCGGGATCGCCCTCGTGGGCGGCGGCCCGCACCCAGCTCCATGGGTCGCACCAGTCGCGGTCGCCGAGGGAGCCGAACGCGAGCGCGGTTCCCGCGGAGGTGAGGTCGAGGTACGGGGCGGCCTCCGCGCCGGGCGCGAGGGCGCGCACGCCGCCCCGGTCCCCCACCGTTCCCGCGTACGCCGCGGTGACCCCGCGCGTGAGCGCGTCGGTATGCCATGCCTCGGAGGGCTCGGTGCCGTCGGCTGTGGGGAGGACGTCGACGAAAGTGGGGGTGAGGAGGCTGCCCTCCCAGCGCTCCTCGGTGAGGTCGCTGAACAGGGTGCGGGCCGAGTCCTCGGGGCCGATCCAGGCGACGACGCCGTCCTCGACGACGAGGGCGGACGCTTCGGGATCCTGGGTGGAGTAGAGCACGACACCGGTCCACAGTGTCGCGGCAGGCTGCTCGGAGCGCGTCATCGGTAGATCTCCTGGGAGACGAATCCGCGGCGGACAGCGTCGATCGCGCGGCGGGCGGTGGGGGCGATGTCGGGCAGCTGCGCGAGCTGACCGAGGAGGTCGATCACCTGGCGGCAGTGGCGGACGAAGTCCCCGGGCGGGAGGCTGGTCTCACCGAGGGCCGCGGCGAAGTGCTCCCCGGAGGCCCAGCGGTGCATGACCGCGATGATCGCGGCGTCCGGCGCGGGCGTGGGGTCCAGGCCGTGCCGGCGTTCGATGCGCTGCAGGTCTGCTGCGGTGCGCTCGGTTGCGGCGAGGGCGATCTCCACCGCGGGGTCCTCCGGCAGCAGGGGCGTGCCGCCGTCGTCGCGGCGGGACTCGTAGCTGACGGCACTGATCAACGCGGCGAGGCCCGGCGCGTCGAGATCCTTCCAGATGCCGGCTTCGAGGCACTGGGCGATCAGCAGGTCCCGCTCACTGAACAGCCGCCGCAGGCCCAGGCCACGCTCGGTGGGGACCACATCGTCCCCCTCGGCGCGGAGGTACCCGAGCTCTGCGAGCAGGGCGCAGATCCGGTCGAACTGGCGGGCGAGACTCGAGGTGCGTCCCTCGATCCGCCGCTGCAGCCCGGTCAGCTCCTTCTCGGTGGAGCGCAGGCGCGAGATCCACCGCAGGTGGCCCTCCAGCTCGGCGCAGTCGGCGCAGGGGTGCTCCGCGAGGCGCGCGCGGAGGTCCTGCAGCCGGTGGTCCTCGGCGGCTGCGGAGGCGGTGCGGGGGCTGCGCCGGCGGACCTCGCGGCGCGGATCATCGTCATGGCCGGAGAGCTTCTGGCGCAGCGCCGCGGCGGTGTCCCCGCGTACTTTCTTAGCGCTGAGCCGGTCGGGGCGGGGCATTTTCATCCGGTCGATCACCGCGGGCGGGCCGGGGATGTCCCCGGGGCGCACGGTGCGGGTGCGGCCGTCGGGGCCGAGGAGTCCCACCTGGGGGCCGCCGAGCACGTCCCGGTCGACATCGGTGACCACGGCATACCCTTGGCGGCGGCCACCGGGAATCGCCAGGATCTCCCCGCGGCGCAGGTCGCGCAGGACGGCGCGGGTGCGGTCGCGGTCCTTCCCGGCGCGGTCCTGGGAGAGCTCCTTCTCCCGCGCGGTGATGGCCTGGCGGATCTCGGCATACTCCAGGACGTCACCGCGCTCGCAGACCGCGGCGTCCCGGTAGGCGGCAACGGTGTCCTCCAGCTCGCGGGCGCGGCGGGCGATGCCGACCACTTTCCGGTCGCTCTGGTACTGCGCGAAGGACATCTCGAGGGTCTCGCGGGAGCGCTGCAGGTCGAATCGGTCCAGCAGGTTGACCGTCATGTTGTAGGTGGGCCGGAAGGCGGAGCGCAGGGGGTACGTGCGGCGGGAGGCGAGGGAGGCGACGTGCTCGGCGTCGAAGCCCTGCGCGGCGAGCACCACGGCGTGACCTTCGGTGTCGATGCCGCGGCGGCCGGCGCGTCCGGTCAGCTGGGTGTACTCCCCCGGGGTCAGGTCTGCGTGCTCGACGCCGTTGAACTTGGAGAGCTTCTCCAGCATCACGCTGCGGGCCGGCATGTTGATCCCGAGCGCGAGGGTTTCGGTGGCGAAGACAACCTTGATAAGGCCCGCGGAGAATAGATCCTCGACGATCCCCTTCAGAAGAGGCAGCATCCCGGCGTGGTGGGCGGCGAAGCCGCGTTCGGCGGCGCGGCGGAACGCGGGGATCTGCAGCACCTCCTGGTCCTCGTGACTGATGGTGGCCAGCTGCTCATCCAGCACCGCCCGGATCGTGCGCCGCTCCTGGTGGTCGGTGAGCTCGAGGCGCGAGTGGACCAGCTGGCCGACGGCGGCGTCGCAGCCGGTGCGGGAGAAGATGAAGCAGATCGCCGGCAGTAGAGCATTGTCGTCGAGGACGGACACGACCCCGGGGCGTCGCAGCGGGCGCGGGATGCCCCCGCTCCCGCGGCGCTCCTCCTGGCGGCCCCCGCGGGGGCGGTGCCGGCCGCGCGGACCACGGCGATCCCGGCGTCCGCCGCGGGAGCGCCGCGAATCCTCCACCGGGGCGGCGAGGGCGCTCAGGCGCTCCACCGCGGGGTTCACGATCCGCTCGGTGCTCGCTCCCGGACCGTGGGAGACGACGGGGTCGCCGTCGGCATCGACGAACAGGTCCAGCAGCTCATCGCCGGCGAGGACGTGCTGCCACAGCGGAACGGGGCGCACCTCGGACACGATCACGGCGGTATCCCCGCGGACCTCGTTCAGCCAGGCCCCGAACTCCTCCGCGTTGGAGACGGTCGCGGAGAGGCTGATCAGCTGCACCGACGCAGGGAGGTGGATGAGGACTTCCTCCCACACCGGACCGCGCAGCCGGTCCGCGAGGTAGTGGACCTCGTCCATCACCACGTAGCCGAGACCCTCGAGAGCCGGGGAATCCGCGTACAGCATGTTCCGCAGCACTTCGGTGGTCATGACGACCACGTCGGCGTCGGGGTTGATCGACACGTCGCCGGTGAGCAGCCCTACACGATCGCGTCCGAGCCAGGCCGCGAGGTCGTCGTGCTTCTGGTTCGAGAGGGCCTTGATCGGGGCGGTGTAGAAGATCTTGCGGTCGCGCGCGAGGGCAAGGTGCACGCCGAACTCCCCGACCACCGTCTTCCCGGCGCCCGTGGGGGCGGCGACCAGCACCGAGCGTCCGTCCTGCAGGGCGGTGCACGCCTGCACCTGGAAGGGGTCCAGGGCAAAGTCCAGGTGCCGGTGGAAGTCGCCGAAGGGGCCGGATTCGAGGCGTTGCTGGGCGCGGAAGTCGGCATACATCTCCGACGGCGAGCTCATCGAACGGGCTCCTCCCGGTGGGGTGACGGTTCGCCCAGGATACGGACGGCGCCCGGGAGGACCCTGGCCTGAAGCGGCAGACGGGCCCGTGGTTCGCCATCGGCGTAGGCCCGCAGGTCCCGCCCGTCGCGCAGACCCACGGCGATGCTGTGCACGGGGCGCACGGAGAATCCCGGCACGTCGGTGTGGCGGCCACCGAAGACGCGGGGCAGGTAGCGGACGAGTTGGCTACGACCCAGATCCTCCAGGGTCACCAGCTCGAGCACCCCGTCCTCCACCCGGGAGTGGGGGGAGAGCTGCATCCCACCGCCGAACCAGCCGGTGTTGCACAGGGTGACCAGCGATGCGTCCAGCTCGTGGCGTTCGCCCCCGTCGATCTCCAGCCAGTACGGCAGAGGGCCGAAGCGGCGCAGCTCGCGGGCGACAGCGATCGTGTAGCGGCGGGACAAGCCGCCGCGTCCGCTGTTGGCACGCTCGTTGACCAGTGCATCGAACCCGAGTGAGAGGTTCCCGAGGACGACGGAGCGCTGCCGTGGTCCGTGGTCGAGGCCGGAGGTCACCTCGATGGCGTCGAGGGTGAGCACGGGTCGGGAGAGGGCATGCAACAGGTTGCGGACGGACGCCTCGGGATCATCGACCGGCAGGCGCAGGGCGCGCGCGAAGTCGTTCCCGGAGCCCGCCGCGACCACGCCGAGTCGCACGGGAGTCTCGGCGACGATCTCCGCGCCGAGGGCGACGGTGCCGTCGCCGCCGACCACCACCAGCGCGGTGAGGTCATCGCGCAGCTCTCTCGCCCGGGCCCGGGCGATCGGCGCGTTGGGTCCGCTGACGTCGACCACGGAGATGCCCGACAGGCGCAGCAGATGCGCCACCTGCCGGCCGATCCGGTGGGCAGCTCCGGAGGCGGCCGTGGGATTGGCGAGCAGGCCGACCCGCAGCCGGGTCACCTCTCGTCCGCCTCGCTGAGGGAGGAGGGGCGGCCGATGTCCTCGACCTCGTCGTCGATGCTGCTCGCCTCGTCGTCGTCGAGGGCGGCATCACCGGCGATGCCGCGCCGTCGGTCGTTCCAGTAGGCGATGCCGACGGCGCCGAAGAACAGGATGCACATGGGGATCGCCATGATCAGCATCGACCCGGGGTCCGGGGTGGGCACCATGATCGCGGTGAACAGGAAGCACAGGAAGATCACCCAGCGCCAGGCCTTGATCATGGTGCGGGCGGGGAGGATCCCCAGGAAGTTCAGCAGCACCAGAACCACCGGGAAGGTAAAGGCGATACCGAAGGCGAGCACGGCCTTCACCAGCAGGTTGAGGTACTGGTCGTAATTGACGATCTGGGCGACCTCTGCACTGCCTGGGATGAAACCCATGAGGATCGGGACACCGCGGTTGATGATCCAGTACCCTGCGGCGCAGCCGACGAAGAACAGCGGCACGGCGGCGCTGAAGAACCCCAGCGCATAGCGCCGCTCGTTCTTGTGCAGCCCCGGCATGATGTACATCCAGGCCTGGTACATGATCATCGGCGCGGAGAGGATCAGGCCGATGTATGCCGACAACTGCAGCTTCACGTTCAGCGACGTCCCGACGCCCTGAAAGTTGAGCTCAGCCTCGAGGCCGCGTGCCCGGGCCTCCACGAAGGGTCGCTGCAGGAACTCG
>JAUNUA010000400.1 GCA_030538435.1 Brachybacterium sp. | reverse complement strand
GGGATGGTCACGCGCATCTGCGCGGCCGTTCCGCGGGCTGGTGCGGTGGCGATCCTGGCGGTCTCACGCTCCGTGGCGCGGAACTGGGCGATGCGCTCCTGTTGACGCCGGTCCTCGTCGTCGCTGCCGGCGGTGCCGGTGTGTCCTTCGGTGGCGCGGGTGTCGCCCGCGCTGGCGGGGCGGCACTGCGGCTCCGCCCGGCCGGTCCCGTCGGCGTCAGCTTCAGCGGCGCCGGCCAGAGCGTCGGTGTCACCGGCGGCAGCGACAGCATCGGCCATGGCGCGCGGCACGTTCAGCCCGCCGAGTTCGTGGGTGTGGGTGGACACCAGCGCGCAGGCTTCGATGAGCGCGTCGGCGCGGCGTTGGTCGGAGTTGCGCCAGTCCACGCCACCATCCGCGCCCGGAGCCGGTGCGGCCAGGGCACCGATGACCGACTCCACGAGGCTGGTCGAGGCGGCATCCAACCTGACGGTGGCCGTGTACAGCCCGGAGTTGGTCTGGTAGCGGAACGGGCTCATCGCCCGGGCCTGAGCGCGGTGATCGGTGAGCTTCTCGTAGATCCCCTCGATCGCGAAGGTGGCCAGGAGTTCTTCCCCGAGGTGGGACAGGGTGCGCATCGAGGCGCCCGTGGCGGCGCGGGTGGTCAGGCGATGCAGCGCCTCGTCCTGGTCGGCGGGCTCGATCAGGGCGTGAATGCGACCCCACACGCGCGTGACCGCCGCGCAGGAGGCCACCGGCACACGCGCCGAGGCCGTGGCCTCGACCAACAACGCCATGCCCGGCGCCCGCGTACCCATCACGGCCTGCTGCACCGCAGCCGCGTCGGTGACGGGGACCTCGACCTCGGTGGCGCGGGCCTTGACCCACTGCGCGGGGTTGGCCGAGGTCGAGGCCGAGATCGTCCCGCGACTCTCGGCCTCACGGGTCAGCGCGAACAACGCCGCCTCGGCCCCGGCACGGGCCTGAAGCAGCCCCGCCACGACCTCACCCAACTCCGCGTCACTCAGCCGGGCCGGGTCGTCGGCCAGGACCGCGAAGAGCTGCGTGCAGCGTCCCGCGGTGAGCGTCGCGACCGCGCTCTGCCGGGTGATGGGTGGGTGAGCCATGACCCATGATAGAATGAACACATGTTCGACGTAAAGAGCTTTGAACAGTGGTATCATCCACTGATACAAGCGCGTTCCGGCCCATGGACATCGGGCTCGATGTGATCGATGGACGCCCGAAGGTGCGCCGGTCGGGGTGAGGTCGACGCCGGTGCGGCCCCGCCGTCCAGCCCAGCCCGCGGCCGCGCGGTTCCCCGGTCGCGGCGGCGGGGTCTGACAGGATGCGAGTCATGGAGGGCGTGGACGAGTTCGGACAGCCGGTCGGGCGGCCGGTGTCCTGGACGCCGCCCGCTGCACTCGTCCCGCTGACCACGCGAGGCCGGACGGTCGCGATCGCCCCGCTGACCCCCGACCACGCCGACGCGATGTGGTCCGCCCTCGGGCCGGGGCGAGCGCAGTGGACGTACATGCCCGCCGACGCCCCCGGTGACGTCGAGGAGCTGCGAGC
>JAUNUA010000054.1 GCA_030538435.1 Brachybacterium sp. | reverse complement strand
CTGAGGACACTGAGCAGTCTGTGAACACCGAACAGTCCGAGGACCTGCAGAAGCCCGAGGACACTGAGCGGCCCGAGGAGGGGAAGGCCCCGGAGGATTCGCTGGAGACCACGTCCACGTCGCGCGATGGGCAGCACGCATGATCCGCCGCCCGGACGCCTCGCTGCTGGTCCGCTACGACGCCCTGCTGCTCGACCTCGACGGAACCGTCATGCACGGCGGCGCCCCCATTCCCGGTGCAGCCGATGGCATCCGTACCGCCCGCGCCGCCGGGGCCGGCATCGCCTTCGTCACTAACAACGCCTCCCGCACCCCCCAGCAGGTCGTGGAGCACCTTGCCGGTGTCGACGTGGAGGCTGCCGTCGAGGAGATCGTCACCTCACCGCAGATCGCCGCGGGACTCCTCGCCGATCAGCTCGAGAACGCCGCCGAGGTCCTCGTGATCGGATCCGACGGACTTGCCGAGGAGATCGCCCGGGTCGACCTCAGCCCCGTGCGCGAGGCCGGCTCCGGGGTCGCCGCAGTCGTCCAGGGATTCTCCCCGGACCTCGACTGGGCGCGGCTCGCAGAGGCCGCCTACGCTCTCGCCGACCCCGCCGTGCGGTGGATGGCCACCAACACCGACGCCACCCTTCCCACCGAGCGGGGCATGGCCCCGGGCAACGGGTCACTCGTCGCCGCGGTCGCCCACGCCACCGGCCGGACCCCGGACGTGGCCGGAAAGCCCCAGCCCGGGATGTTCCACGGCGCTGCCGAACGGCTCGCGTCCCGCCGTCCCCTCGTGGTCGGTGATCGCCTCGACACCGACATCGAGGGCGCCGGCCGCGCCGAGATGGACTCGCTGCTCGTCCTGACGGGTGTGAACTCGGTACTGGACGCTCTGCACGCCGAACCGCTGCAGCGCCCCACCTGGATCCAGGCCGACATGACCACCCTCGACCGCGGCGTCACCGACATCGCCGTGCACGGCACGGACGCCCGGTGCGGCCGGGCCTCCGCGCGGTTCCAGGACGGCGACATCCACCTGGACGGAGACCCCGACTCCCTGCAGAGCATTCACGCCGCCCTCGCCCTCGTGCGTCGCCACGCGCCCGACAATGCCTGGACGGGGACACTGCGCACCCGGGAGGGTGACTCCGTGACCACCGTGCGTGGCCGCTGAGACGCTCCGAGGCCAGGTGAGCACTCCGTCCCGGAAGCGTCGACTCGACCTCGCCCTCGTCGAGGAGGGGCACGCCCGCTCCCGCAGCCACGCTCGCCGCATCATCGAGGAGGGCCGCGCCCTGATCGACGGGCGCACCGCAGGACGCGCCTCCACCCCCATCGGCCCCGGGGTCACGCTGTCCGTGCAGAGCGCACCCGACGGCGCCGAGTACGTATCCCGCGGCGCCCACAAGCTCGTCGGCGCGCTCGAGACGCTCAGCATCGATCCGACCGGTCAACGCTGCCTCGACGCCGGAGCCTCCACCGGCGGCTTCACCGATGTCCTGCTGCGCCGCGATGCCGCCGAAGTCGTCGCCGTCGACGTCGGCCACGACCAGTTGGATGCGCGCCTGCGGTCCGACCCCCGAGTCCACGTGCACGAGGGCACCACCATCCGCGACCTCGACCCGGCCCGCATCGGCGGTGCAGTGGACCTCCTTGTCGCGGACCTCTCCTTCATCTCCCTCGTCACCGTGGCCGCAGACCTCGCCCGCCTGGTGCGTATCGACGGGGACCTGCTGCTGATGGTCAAACCCCAGTTCGAGGTGGGCCGCACCGCTCTGCCCCGCACCGGGGTGATCCGTGATCCCCGCACCCGTTGCGAGACGGTCCTTGCCGTCGCCCGCGCCGCCGCCGACGAGGGCCTCGAGACTCTCGGCGCGGGGCCCAGCCAGCTCACCGGCCAGCACGGCAACCGCGAGTACTTCCTGCACCTGCGCCGACGCGAGCACGCCTCCCCGCCCGGCCCGGAGGCCTGTGCGATGATCGAGCGTGCGGTCCTCGGCGGGACCGGCAGTGGATCAACGAAGGAGCAGAGAGGATGAGGCGCTTCCTTCTGTACGCCCACACCGGGCGTGCCTCCGCACTTGAGGCCACCCTCTCGGTGCTGCGCGAGATGATCGACCGCGGCGTGCGCGCCGTCATGGTCGACCACCACGTGGAGGACATCCGCGCCCACCGTGACCACGCTCCCGCCGCGCTGCTGGACCTCCTGGACTCCGACGCGGTCGATGTGGTGGACGCCGTCACCGCCGCCGACACCGTCGAACTCGCCCTCGTCCTCGGCGGCGACGGCACCATCCTGCGGGCCCTGGACGTCGTGCGTGCCGCCGGGGTGCCGCTGCACGGCATCAATCTCGGCCATGTCGGTTTCCTCGCCGAGAGCGAGGTCGCGGATCTCTCCACCACCGTGCACCGGCTCCTGGACGGCGACTACCAGCTGGAGGAGCGCGCGACCCTGGATGTCGTTCTGTTCGGTGAGGACCGTCAGGTCATCGCCGAGGGCTGGGCGATGAACGAGGCCGCGGTGGAGAAGGCCGACCGGCAGCGGATGCTGTACACGGTCATCGAGATCGACGGTCGGCCCGTCTCCGCCTTCGGGTGCGACGGTGTGCTGCTGTCCACTTCCACCGGCTCCACCGCCTACGCCTTCAGCGCCGGGGGGCCCGTCGTCTGGCCCGAGGTCGACGCGTTCCTGGTGGTACCGCTGGCGGCCCATGCGCTGTTCTCCCGCCCGCTGGTTCTCGGCCGTTCGTCGCGCGTGGCCATCGAGATCACCCCCGAGAACCAGGAGCGTGCCGTCCTCACCCTCGACGGTCGGCGCACTCTGGAGGTGCCGCCCGGCAGCCGCGCCGAGGCAACCCTGTCCACCGCCCCGGTCCGCCTCGTGCGGCTCGCCCGCACCCCCTTCGCCGACCGCCTGGTGGAGAAGTTCCAGCTGCCCGTCAGCGGATGGCGCGGACGGGACCACGGGGCGACCTGATGCTGTCCACGCTGCGGATCCGCCACATCGGAGTGATCGACGAGGCCACCCTGGAGTTCGGCCCCGGGTTCACCGCGCTCACCGGAGAGACCGGTGCCGGCAAGACCATGGTCGTCACCGGCCTCGGCCTGCTCCTCGGCTCGCGCCTGGACACGCGCCGCGCCGGTGCCGCGAGCACGGTCGACGGGACCCTCGCGCTCGCGGGTCACGATGCCCTCGCCGCCGCGCTCGAGGACCTCGGCGCGGAGAGCGAGGACGGTGAGGTCCTGGTGGTCCGCCGCGTCACCAAGGATGGTCGCTCGCGCGCCCAGATCGGTGGGGTGCCCGTCCCCATCGGGGCGCTCGCCCGTCATGTCGGCTCCGCCGTCACCGTGCACGGCCAGTCCGACCAGCAGCGTCTGCGCGATGCCGACCACCAGCGCGCCGCCCTCGACGAGCACGCCGGGGAGGACGTGCTCACCGCGCGAGCCGAACATCAGCGACTGTGGCGGGACCTCGCAGCCAGCGAGCGCGAGCTCGAAGAACTGCAGCAGCTGGCGGTCGAGCGTGACCGCCGCGGCGCGGTCCTGACATCCGCCCTGGAACGGATCGACGGACTCGACCCCCAGGTGGGGGAGGACGAGCAGCTGCGCGAGGAGATCGCGCGCCTCGGTAACGCCGCCGATCTGCGCGGCGCGGTCGAGCGCGCCAGCCTCGCTCTGCTCGGTGAGGACGATGGCCCTGCGGCCGGCGCCCTCGTCGATCTCGCCGGGGACGCTGTGCGGGCAGCCTCCCGCACCGACGAACGCCTTGCGCCCCTCGCCGACCGTCTCGCCAGTGCCCGCGAGGAGATCTCCGACATCGCCGCGGATCTCGCTCGCTACGCCGAGGACATCGACGCCCCACCCGCCCGCATCGACGAGGCGAACGAGCGGCTGCGGGACCTGAACGCCCTGGTCCGCGACCTCGGCCCCGAACTCGGTGGTGCGGAGGACATCCACACCCTGCTCGAGGCGTCACGCGCCGCCGCCGCCGACATCGACCGGTACGCCGGGATCGAGGAGCGTCTCACCGACTGCTCCGCTCGTCAGGAGACGCTGCGCGGGCAGGTCGAGGTGGTCGCCGCGGACCTCACCGAACGTCGCCGGTCCGCTGCCGCCGTGCTCGCCGCAGCCATCCAGGAGGAACTGCGCCACCTGGAGATGCCCGACGCCGACATCCAGGTGGAGGTCCTCGAGGGACCCCACCGCGCCGACGGCCGGGACCAGGTGCGGATCCTGCTGGCCCCGCACCCCGGCGCCGACCACCTACCGGTCGCCACCGCCGCATCCGGCGGCGAGCTCTCGCGCGTGATGCTCGCCCTCGAGGTCGCCCTTGCGTCTCCCCGACGCGACCACCTCGCAGCCCCCGTCTTCGTGTTCGATGAGATCGACGCCGGGATCGGCGGGCGCGCCGCCCTTGCTGTGGGCCAGCGCCTCGCGCGCCTGGCGCGCCACGCCCAGGTCATCGTCGTCACCCACCTCCCGCAGGTCGCCGCGCACGCCTCCACGCACCTGCAGATCGTCAAGCGCACCGCCGAAGGCCAGGACGCACCCGCCACGAGCTCCACCGTCGAGATCCTGGATGCGGAAGGCCGTATCCGGGAGCTCGCCCGCATGCTCGCCGGGGACGACGCCTCGGACATCGCGCGCCGCCACGCCGAGGAGCTGCTCGCCGAGGCCTCCCGCGCCACCGGTGAGGAGGTGACCCTGTGAGCAGCCCCGACGCCGCACCCGAGACCGCCGCAACACCGCAGACTGCCGCCCCGCGCGGCAGCGTCACCGAGCCCATGGCCGCTGACGGACCAGATGCCGTGCGCGGCACCGCGCGACTCGGCCGGCGCACCAAGGACCTCACCAAGCGACTCCAGCCCGGAGAGATCGCGGTCATCGACCACGAGGACATCGACCGCGTCGCCGCGGAGGCTCTGGTCGCCCGGCGCCCCGCCGCCGTCCTGAACGCCGCCGCGTCGATCTCCGGCCGCTATCCCAACGCCGGCCCCCAGATCCTCCTGGACAGTGGCGTGCCCCTCGTCGACAGGTTCGGCGAGGACCTCCTGGACGTCCTGCACGACGGGCAGAGCATCACCGTCATCGACGGAGAGGTGCGGGTCGGCGCGAACCAGGAGATCGTGGCCCGCGGCACTGTCCAGCACCAGCATCGCATCACCGCGGACCTCGACGAGGCCCGCGCGGGCCTCTCCCACCAGTTGGAGATGTTCGCCGAGAACACCATGGAGTACATGCTGCGGGAGAAAGACCTGCTGCTGGACGGCGTCGGCAGCCCCGAGGTCACCACCCGCATGCAGGAACGCCCCGTGCTGATCGTCGTGCGCGGATACCACTACAAGGAGGACCTGCA
This sequence comes from Brachybacterium sp., assembly GCA_030538435.1. Taxonomy (GTDB): domain Bacteria; phylum Actinomycetota; class Actinomycetes; order Actinomycetales; family Dermabacteraceae; genus Brachybacterium. Next base: position 6,828 of record JAUNUA010000054.1, on the reverse strand, counting down.
GACACTGCGATCCTTCATCCGCGAGTACCGCCCCATCCTCATCGGCGTCGACGGCGGGGCCGATGCCGTCCTCGAGGCCGGGCACCGCCTCGACATGATCATCGGGGACATGGACTCCGTCTCCGACCGGGCGCTGACCAGCGGCGCCGAGCTCGTCGTCCACGCCTACCGCGACGGGCGCGCGCCCGGCCTCACCCGCCTCGAGGAGCTGGGCCTCGGGGAGCGCACCGTGCTGTTCCCCGCCGCCGGCACCAGCGAGGACGTGGCGATGCTCCTGGCCGACGACAAGGGTGCCAGCGTCATCGTCGCCGTCGGCACCCACGGCACCCTCGAGGAGTTCCTCGACAAGGGCCGCGCCGGCATGAGCTCCACCTTCCTCACCCGCCTGCGCATCGGCTCCAAGCTCGTCGACGCCAAGGGCGTATCCCGCCTGTACCGTCAGCGCATCACCAGCACCCAGCTGGTGCTGCTCGCCCTCGCCGGACTCCTCGCCCTGGCCGTCGCCCTGTGGTCCACCCCCGGCGGTCAGACACTGTTCCAGATCATGGGTGCGCGACTGGACGACGCGCTGTCGTGGTTCACCGCTCTGTTCTCCGTCCGACCCGCATCCTCCGGGGAGGCCGCACCACTGTGATCGACTTTCGCTACCACCTGGTATCCCTGATCTCCGTGTTCCTGGCGCTCGCCGTCGGGATCGTGCTCGGAGCGGGACCGCTGCGCGACACCCTCGGCGACCAGCTCGCCGGTCAGGTCGAGCAACTGCGCACCGAGCGGGACGACATGCGCGTCCAGAACGACCGGCTGACCGCGCAGAACGATGAGCTAGCCGGGTACGTCGCCGCCACTGCCCCGCAGCTGGTCACCGGACGCCTCCCCGACGTCACCGTCGCGATCATCAGTGATGACGCCGCGACCGGTTCCGACGTCCAGGAGATGACGGCCCTGCTTACCGAGGCCGGTGCAGCCACTCCCGTGCAGATCTCCCTCACCTCCGAGCTGTGGAGCCCGGAGAGCGGTCAGGCGCGCGCCACCGCCGTCACCCAGCTCAGCGAGCAAGTTCCCGAGCTCGCACTCACCGGGAACACGGACGCCGAGCGGATCGCCGCCGCGATCCCCGCCCTGCTGTCCGACGACACCGGCGTCCTGGTCGCCGAGCAGCGCACAGCCGGCCTGCAGATCCTCGCCGATAACGGTCTGCTGACGATCGACGGCGACATCCGCCAGGTCGACGCGGTGATCGTCGCCGGCGCGGACCCCGGGGCGCTGCTCCCCGACAATGGCGACTCCGGCGCCCCGGCCGAGGAGTCCCAAGCATTGCTGGCGGTCCAGGGCTCGCTGCTGGAGAGCCTCACCGAGCGCAACGTCCCTGCCGTGATCGCCGGCACCACCTCCGGCACCGACGACTCCACCGGCATGATTCGCCTGGCCCGCGGGGACAGCCGCTTCGTCGACCTCAGTAGCGTCGACGGCTTGCAGCGCGCCGAAGGTCCTGTCGTCACCGTGCTGGCCCTCGTCGAGCAGCTCGACGGGGGCAGCGGCCATTACGGCACCGGCGCCGACGCCAGCGCGCGCGTGCCCGAGATCGATGGCGTCGGGGGCGGGGCGCCCACCCCGGAGCAGCCGGGCACGACGGAGGGCCAGACCCCGAACAACGAGGGGAACGAGGAATGACGCCTCGCCGGGATGCGCTCGCCCGCCTCGCCGCGCAGCTGCGGCGCACCAACTACGCCGGCCGGACCGTGAGCCTCGGGGAGGGAGTGGCGGTGATCGGCGCCGCCACGCTCGCGCTGCTGATCACCCGTCGTCCCCTGGACGCCCTCGTCACCGGTGGCATCGGTGCCCTCGGTCTGGCCGATGACCTGCTGGAGCAGCAGGGGGAGGGGCCCGCGACGAAAGGCCTGCGCGGTCACTTCGGGGCTCTCGCGCGTGGCCGCCTCACCACCGGCGGTGCGAAGGCCCTCGGCATCCCCGCCCTCTGCCTGCTGGGGGCCGCCCTCGCCCCGGGGCCCCGCCGGCCGCTCCTCGATGCCGCACTCGCCGCCGGGTGCGCGAACCTGATGAACCTGCTGGACCTGCGGCCCGGCCGGGCCCTGAAGGCCATGCTGCCCGTGGCGGCGCTCCTCGCGCTGCCCGTCCGCGACGACCTCGAGCGCTCCCGCTCCGGTGCCGTGCTGGCCCGGATCGGGGGCGCCGCTGCTCTTCTCGCGCTGCCCGCTGACCTCGCCGAGCACGGGATGCTCGGCGACGCCGGAGCGAACACCCTCGGAGCCCTCACCGGCACCGCCCTGGCGCGCCGCGCCCCAGGCCCTGTCGTCCTCGCCTCCCTGGTCGTTGTCACCGGTCTCACCCTGCTCAGCGAACGCGTCAGCTTCAGCGCCGCCATCGAGGCGTCACCGCCGCTGCGGGCGCTCGACCGGATCGGTCGGCGAGGACCACGATGAGTCAGACCACCGCCACCATCGTCCGCGCAGCCGGGATGATCCTCGTCATCACGGTCGCAGCCCGCATCGCCGGTTTCGTGCGCTACCTGGTGTTCGGGGCATCCGTCGGAGGCGGGGACGTCGGCACCGCCTACGCGAGCGCCAACCTGCTGCCCAACGTGCTGTTCGAGGTCATCGCCGGCGGCGCGCTCGCCGCTGTCGTGGTGCCGCTGGTCGCCGGGCTCGTCGAGAACGACACCGATGGGACCGGCAAGAGCACAGCGGATCGCGTGGTCTCCGCCCTGTTCACCTGGATGCTGGTGATCACCGTGCCGTTGATGCTGGCGGTGATCCTCCTCGCCGAGCCGCTCGCCGCCCTCATCCTCAGCGGGGCCACCGACGCAGGGATCGACCTGGCCGCGCACTTCCTGCGCATCTTCGCGGTGCAGCTGCCGCTGTACGGCGTCGCTGTGGTGCTTGGCGCCTACCTGCAGGCACGCAAGCGCTTCTTCTGGCCGGCGCTGATCCCGCTCATCTCGTCCCTGGTGGTGATGGCGACCTACGGCATGTACGCGCTCCTCACTCCCGCCGTCACCGAGGCAGGCACCATCAGCGCCGGGGCACGTGCGTGGCTCGGCTGGGGCACCACCGGCGGTGTGCTCGCCATGGCGCTGCCCCTGCTGTGGCCCGCCCGGCGCGCCGGCCTGCGCCTGCGCCCGACGCTGCGGATGCCCTCCGGGATGGGCCGCCGTGCCCTCGGCCTCGCCGGTGCGGGCCTCGGCGCGGTCGGTGCGCAGCAGCTGACCGTGGGACTGGTGCTGCTGGTCGCGATGCGCGCAGGCGGCACCGGCACCCTGCCGGTCTTCCAGTACGCCCAAGCCCTGTACCTCCTGCCCTTCGCGGTGCTGGTGGTGCCTCTGGTCACCAGCGTCTTCCCGCACCTGTCCGAGCAGCGACTGGTGGGGGACGCCGCTGCGTTCGCGAGCACCGCGGCCGGGTCGCTGCGCGCCACCATCGCCGTCGCGGTGATCGGCGCCGCCGCCCTGATCGGTGCGGCACCCGCCCTCGAGCAGTTCTTCCGCCTGATCGACCGGGCGAACGTGGAAGGGGTCGGCTCCACTGTCGCCGCCCTCGCGCTCGGTCTGGTGCCGTACGCGATCGCCCACCAGTGCACCCGGATCCTCTCCGCGGCCCTGCGCGCCCGGGACGCCCTGATCGTGGGCTCGGTCGGATGGATCGTCGCCGCCCTGCTGATCGGCCTGATCGTGGCGTCCGGCCCCAGCCGGGGCACCGCGGAAGCCGCGACGGCATTCGGCCTGGCGATCGCCGCCGGGATGAGCGTCTCCGCGCTGCTCGGCGTAGCGCGGATCTCCGAGGTGATCGACTCCCCGCCGCAGATGGCGCGCCTCGTGCGCAGCGGCGTCGCCGCCGTCGTCGCCTTCGCCCTCGGCGGCGTCGGCGGCTACCTGATCTCCCGGCCCCTCGTCCACTCCAACAGCTCGATGGGCATGACGCTCGGCGTCGGTGTCCTCGCCGGCGTCGTCGCGATGCTGCTGGTGCTGGCCGTCCTCGCGCTCGCCGACCGGGAGTCGCTGCTGCGGATCCGGGATGCGATCCGCCGGCGCCGCGACCGCACAGCCAGCGGGCAGGCAGCCTGATGCCCGCCGCCCGGGCCGGGCACCTGCTGCTGGTGCGACCCACCGCGACGGGCGGGCTCAGCGCCCACGTCGACCAGGAGCGCGACGCGCTGCGGGCGCTCGGGATCGATGTGCGTGAGGCGGACGTCGAGATCCGGCCGCGACCGCACCTGGGGGCGGATCTGCGCACCGTGCGCACCCTGCGTCGCGCCCTGCGCCGTCCGGGAACGGGCAGCGCCCCCGTGGCTGTGCACGCGCACGGACTGCGGGCCGGCGCGCTCACGGCGATCGCCCGGGGGCGCGCCTCGCCGCCCCGCCTCGTCGTCACCCTCCACAACCGCATCGATGGGTCCCTGCCCGTCCGCGCCATCGGCGCGCTCCTGCTGCGGATCCTCGCCCGCCGCGCCGACGTCGTCCTCGCCGTCTCCCCGGACCTCGCCGAGGCCGCACGCCGTGCCGGCGCCCGCGACGTCCGTCACGCGATCATCCCCGCGACCCCAGGACCGAGTGACCTCTCCCTGCGCACTACCGGGGACCAGACGGCCGCGGGGGACACGGAGATCCTCGAGGTGCTGGTCGTGGCGCGCCTCGCCGCGCAGAAAGGGCTGCCGACCCTCCTGGACGCCGCCGCCGAGGTGGAACGGTGCGCGCCCGGAAGGGTCCGCATCCGCATCGCCGGAGAGGGGCCGCTGCGCGAGGAGATCACCCGGCGGATCCTCCGTGAGAGTCTGCCGGTGCAGCTCCTCGGCCGGCGCGCGGACGTCCCCGCTCTGCTCGAGACCGCCGACGTCGTCGTCTCCGCCGCTGACTGGGAGGGCCAGCCTGTCGGTCTGCAGGAAGCTCTGCACGCCGGTCGCGCGATCATCGCGACCGACGCCGGCGGGACCCGCTGGGTGACAGCGGATGCCGCGACCCTGGTCCCCGTCGGGGACGCCGACGCCCTCGCCCGACAGATCCTGGCGCACCGCGACCCGAGGCGGCGCCGGACCGCCGAGACCGCCTCCCGGCGCCGCGCCGCCGAACTGCCGGATGCCCGTGACATGACCGACCAGCTGCGCGCCGTTCTTCCTCCCCACCCTCGCGACTGGTAGGTTGACAGTCCGTGGCAGACAGCACGAAGAACCCCGCGCCCACCACCCGTCGCGCCCCCCAGGGCCCCTCCACGAAGCCGTTCCGGAATCCTGGGACCACCAAGCACATCTTCGTCACCGGAGGCGTGGTCTCCAGCCTGGGGAAGGGCCTCACCGCCTCCTCGCTCGGGATGCTGCTGCGCAGCCGTGGACTCTCCGTCACGATGCAGAAGCTCGACCCGTACCTGAACGTGGATCCGGGCACCATGAACCCGTTCCAGCACGGCGAAGTCTTCGTCACCGAGGACGGCGCCGAGACGGACCTGGACATCGGCCACTACGAGCGCTTCCTGGACGAGAACCTCACCCAGGAGTCCAACGTCACCACCGGCCAGGTCTACTCCGGGGTGATCGCCAAGGAGCGCCGCGGGGAGTACCTCGGGGACACCGTGCAGGTCATCCCGCATATCACCAACGCCATCAAGGAATCGATGCGCGCTCAGGCCGCCGAGGACGTCGACGTGATCATCACCGAGATCGGTGGCACCGTCGGCGACATCGAGTCCCAGCCGTTCCTGGAGGCAGCCCGCCAGGTGCGCCAGGACATCGGCCGGGACAACGTCTTCTTCGTGCACGTCTCGCTGATCCCCTTCATCGGCCCCAGCCAGGAGCTGAAGACCAAGCCCACGCAGCACTCGGTGGCGGCGCTGCGCTCCATCGGCATCCAGCCCGACGCGATCGTGCTGCGCACCGACCGTCCCCTGCCGGCGTCCATCAAGCAGAAGGTGTCCTCGATGTGCGACGTGGACATCGACGCCGTCGTGGTCTGCCCGGACGCGCCCTCCATCTACGACATCCCGCACGTGCTGCACGACGAAGGACTGGACGCCTATGCGATCCGGCGCCTGGACCTCCTCTCCCACGACGTCGACTGGTCCCGGTGGGATGACCTGCTGGGTCGGGTCCACCACCCCGAGTACGAGGTCACCGTCGCGATCGTCGGCAAGTACGTCGACCTGCCCGACGCCTACCTGTCGGTGTCCGAGGCGCTGCGCGCAGGCGGCTTCCACCACCGCACCCGCGTGCACCTGCGGTGGGTCGCCGCGGACCGCTGCGACACCGAGGACGGCGCTCGGGAAGCCCTCGACGGCGTCGATGCCGTCGTGGTCCCCGGCGGATTCGGCATCCGCGGACTCGACGGCAAGATCGGAGCCCTGCGGTACACACGCCGAGAAGGCATCCCCACCCTCGGCCTGTGCCTGGGCATGCAGTGCATGGTCATCGAGTACGCCCGCACGGAGCTCGGCCTCACCGACGCGAGCTCCTCCGAGTTCGATCCCGAGACCGCCCACCCGGTCATCGCCACCATGGCCGAGCAGGAGGACATCGTGGTCGGCGCCGGTGACCTGGGTGGCACCATGCGGCTCGGGGCCTACGACCACGATCTGGTGGCGGACAGCCTCGCGGCCCGCACCTACGGGGCGACCCGCGTCTCCGAGCGTCACCGCCACCGCTACGAGGTCAACAACGCCTACCGTGAGCAGCTGGAGGAGGCGGGTCTGGCGATGTCCGGGGTCTCCGCGGACCGCAGCCTGGTGGAGTTCGTCGAGATCGACCCTGAGAAGCACCCCTTCTACCTGGGCACACAGGCCCACCCGGAGCTGAAGTCCCGCCCCACCCGTGCGCACCCGCTGTTCGCGG
>JAUNUA010000053.1 GCA_030538435.1 Brachybacterium sp. | reverse complement strand
GTGAGCATCTCGTACAGCACGCACGCGGCGGAGTAGATGTCCGAGCGGGCATCGACGGCCTGCCCGCGGGCCTGCTCGGGGGACAGGTACTGGGCGGTGCCCATCACCGCCTGGGTCTGCGTCATCGCGGTCGCGTCCGACATCGCACGAGCGATGCCGAAGTCCATCACCTTCACCTCCCCGGTGTCGGTGATCATCACGTTGCCGGGCTTGATGTCGCGATGGACGATACCGGCCTTGTGGGAGTACTCGAGCGCCGACAGCACCCCGGCCATGATCTCCGCTGCCTGGCGGCTGTCCATGGGCTCGTCCTCGTGGATGTAGGCGCGGAGGGTGCGGCCCTCCACGTACTCCATGACGATGTAGGGGATGGTGACGTCGCGGCCGTTCAGATCCTTGCGGTGGTCCTCGCCGGTGTCGTGGACGTGGACGATCGAGGGGTGGTTCAGCCCGGCGGCGCTCTGCGCCTCCCGGCGGAAGCGCTCCTGGAAGTTGTCGTCGCGGGCCAGGTCCGAGCGCAGCACCTTGACCGCCACGGGCCGTCGGAGTCGACGGTCGGTGGCCAGGAACACCTCGGCCATGCCGCCGCGTCCGAGCTCCTCACCCAGCGCGTATCGGCCCGCCAGGACCAACGGTTCTTCACTCACAGGAGTTCCGTCCTCCTCGCCGGGTCGGCAGCGACCATCGCGGACATCGTATCGGGGTCGAGGGGGGCCAGCGGCGAGCTGGTCAGCACCCCGGTTGCACCGAGTGCCACGGCCGCCACCACGGCCAACAGCAACAGGATCAACAGCAGCCCGGGCACGCTGAACGGTCCCAGGCGGCGCCCGGTGCTGGTGCCCCGCACAGTCCGTGACGAGGGCTCGGCCGCCGCGGACCCGTGTTCGGGCGACTGCGCAGCACCCTGGTGCGGATCCCGCGGGGCGGACTGCCAGGCGCGGTCGCCGTCACCCGTCGGCCGCGCACTCTCCGGCGGGGACGACGGGGAGGACCCCGTGGCGCTCGGGGCGGAACGGGCCGAGGGGGCGCTGGCGGAGCCGCGGTGGCGCACGCCGCGGCGGGTGGCCGTGCGCGGCAGCGGCATCGCGGCGGTGCGGGTCCCGGTCGGGGAGGCCCCGGGGGAGGCCGGTGAGGCGGCCCCGTCGGTGCTGCCCGATGCGGCCGGCGAGCCGCCCGATGGTGCGCTCTGCCAGGTCTCGGAGCCACCGGTCTGCCGGCCGCCGGAACCGACGGTGGGGATCGCCCCGGTCGTGAAGCGCGGGGTGTCGCCGCGGGAGATCGCCTCCAGGATGCGGGCGACGGCCGCTGCGGACCTTGGCCGGTTTGCCGGCGCCTTGGCGAGGGTCATCCCGACCAGGTGGCGCAGGTCTGCGTTGACGGTCTCCGGGAGCTCCGGCGGGGGTTGCTTCACCTGCGCCATCGCGATGTCGACCTGGCTGGCGCCGGTGAAGGGGCGGTGCCCGGTCAGCATCTCGAAGGCGACGATCCCGAGGGCGTAGATGTCTGACAGCGACGTCGCCTGCTTCCCCATGGCCTGCTCGGGGGAGAGGTACTGGGCGGTGCCCATCACGAGCCCCGTCTTGGTGAGGCGGGCCTGCTCGCTGCTGCGGGCGATCCCGAAGTCGGTGATCTTCATCGACCAGTCGCCGGCCTCGTCCAGCAGAATGTTCTCCGGTTTCACATCGCGGTGGACGACGCCCTTGGCGTGCGCGGCATCGAGCGCGCGGGCCAGGTGGATCAGCACCTGGATCACCCGGTGCTCGGGGAGCCCGGCGGTGTTCTCCTCGATGATGTCGGACAGGGGCCGTCCGGGGCACAGCTCCATCACGATGTAGGCGCGCCCGTCGAGCTCCCCGTAGTCGTAGAGCGCGGCGATCGCGTCGTGACTGAGGGCTGCGGTGTGGCGGGCTTCGGCGCGGAAGCGCTTCAAGAAGCCCTCGTCGCCGGCGTACTCCTCGCGCAGCACCTTCACGGCGACCTCGCGGTCGAGCTCGAGGTCGCGGCCCTTCCACACCTGGCCCATACCGCCGGTGGCGATCAGGCTCTCCAGTTCGTACCGTCCCTCGAGCACCAGTCCGGGTTCGGTCCTCATGACTGCACCCCCGCTTCCATCACGCTGCGGGCGATCGGCGCGGCGACCTGCGAGCCGTATCCGCCCTCCTCGACGACCACCGCCACGGCGATCTCGCGTCCGTCCATCTCCGCGTACCCCACGAACCACGAGTGGGGCGCTCGGCCGTCGCCCCACTGGGCGGTGCCGGTCTTCCCGCCCACCTCGGCGCCCGGGATCTGTGCGGCGGCGCCGGTGCCGTCATCGACGCTGGCGCGCATCATCTCCCGCATCTGCGAGGCATTCGAGGCCGACAGCGGCTGGGAGAGCTCGCGGGCGGAGAAGCTCTGGATCTCCTGCAGGTCCGAGGTGCGCACCGACTTCACCAGCTGGGGCTGCATGACGACCCCGTCGTTGGCGAAGGCACCGGCGACCATCGCCATCTGCAGCGGGGTGACCCGGTCCTCGAACTGGCCGATGGAGGTGGTGGCCAGCTGCGCGTCGTCCAGCTCGGTGCCGATCGTCGAGGGCGTCACGCCGTGGGGGATCTCCAGGCGCTGGCCGAATCCGAATTCCCGGGTGGTCTCCTGCAGGGCGTCCTCCCCGAGCTCGGTGCCCAGCAGCGCGAAGGAGGTGTTGCACGACTGGCGCATCGCGTCCTGCAGGGTGGACTCCTCGCCCGGGCCGCAGGGGGACTGGTCCCCGCCCGCGAAGTTGTTCATGACGTTCTGGGTCTGCGGCAGCGTGTACGTGCCCGGACCGGGGATGACGCTGTCGGTGGTGTACTCCCCGCTCTCCAGCGCTGCCGCAGCGACGAGCAGTTTGAACGTCGACCCGGGCGGGTAGAGGTCCCCGCCGATAGCCCGGTTGGTCAGCGGCCGCGAGGGATCATCGCGCAGGGCCTCCCAGGAGTCGCTGACCGCGGGACGGTTGTGCGAGGCCAGGTCGTCCGGATCGTAGGAGGGGGTGGAGACCATCGCCAGGATCTCGCCGGTGGCCGGATCGAGGGCCACGACCGCGCCGCGCTGGCCCTGCATCGCATCCCAGGCAGCCTGCTGGGTGGCGGAGTCCAGCGTCAGCTCGACCGTCGCGCCCTGCGGGGAGCGTCCCGCGACCATGTCGGAGATCCGCTGGTAGAACAGGGCGTCGTCCTCCCCCGAGAGGGCCGGGTTCATGGCCCGTTCGATCCCGGAGAACCCGTAGACGACGGAGTAGTAGCCGGTGACCGGGGCGTACATCGGGCCCTGCTCGTACTGGCGCAGGTAGCCGTAGGTGCCGTCGGTGCGGGTGGAGTAGGCGATCGGCTGGCCGTCCACGACGATGGGACCGCGGTCGCGGTCGTACTCGTTGTAGATGGCGCGGGCGTTGCGGGGATCGCTGTTCAAGGAGCCCTGGGCGATCACCTGGAAGTAGGTGGTGGAGCCGAACAGCAGCAGGAACAGCACGGCGACGACGAGGGAGACGTGGCGCAGGGGGTTGTTCATCGGGTCGCCTCCGTCCGGGTGGGTGCACTCGGCGCGGTGTCGGTGCGGCGCGCGGTGGGCCGGCGGGCGGCGTCCGAGAGCCGGGTGAGGATGCCGACGATGATCCAGTTGGCGATCAGTGAGCTGCCTCCCGCGGCCATGAACGGCAGCGTCAGACCGGTCAGGGGGATCACCCGGGTGATGCCACCGACGACCACGAACACCTGCAGGGCGAGGACGAAGCCGAGACCACCGGCCAGCAGCGTCCCGAACCCGTCGGAGATGCCGACGGCGGTGCGCAGCGCCCGCTGCACCAGCAGCAGGAACAGCAGCAGTACGGCGAACACCCCGACCATGCCCATCTCCTCGGCGAGGGAGGAGAAGATGAAGTCGGAGTGGGCGAAGGGCACCAGCTGGGGGCGGCCCTCCCCGAGACCGGTCCCGAGCAGTCCGCCGTTGGCCAGACCGAACAGTCCCTGGTTGATCTGGTAGCAGCGGTCGTAGTTCTCCGCGTCCAGCGGGTCCAGCCAACAGGTCATGCGGGTGCGCACGTGGGACAGCTGGGTGACGGCGAACGCGGCCGGCGGGATGAACATGAGGGCGCCGATGATGAGCCAGCTGAGGCGGTCCGTTGCCACGTACAGCATCGCCACGAACAGCCCGAAGAACAGCAGCGAGGTGCCGAGGTCGGTCTGGAACACCAGCACCGCCATCGCGAACGCCCAGGCCACCAGGATCGGCCCGAAGTCGGACCAGCGGGGCAGTTGCACGCCCAGCACCTTCGGCCCGGCGAGGGCCAGGGTGTCGCGGTGGGAGACCAGGTAGCCGGCGAAGAACACCGCGAAGCAGATCTTCGCGATCTCCGCGGGCTGGAAGCTGAAGCCGGCGACGTTGATCCAGATGCGGGCGCCGTTGATCTCCCGTCCGATGACCGGCAGCAGCGGCATCAGCAGCAGCAGCGCACCGGCGAGCGCGGACACCCAGGTGTAGCGGCGCAGTATCCGGTGGTCGCGCAGCAGCGCGAGGGTCGCCACGCACAGCGCCACCCCCAGCGCGGTCCACATCAGCTGGCGGCTCGCGTACTGTGGGTCGGTGCCCTGATACACCTCCAGCGCCGTCTCCACCGACTCGATGGTGGCCAGGCCTAGCAGGTTGATGAGGACGACGGTCGGGAGGATCACCGGGTCGGCGTAGGGGGCGCGCCAGGACACCACGATCTGCAGGGCGAGGGCGAGCACCCCGGCGGTGGCGGCGACGATCGGCAGATCGGCGGGCAGCTCGTTGTAGCGGCCGAGGCCCACGAGTGCGTAGGCGCCGAGGCCCACGACCAGCGACAGCACCAGCAGCAGGGCCTGGGTGGTGCGGCGGGTGCGCGCGCTGTAGGAGACGACGGTGGCCATCTCAGCCCTCCTCGTCCGTGGGGGAGGGGGAGGGGTCCTCGGTGGCGGAGGCCGATTCCTCCGCCGCGGCCTCGCGGGCGGCTTCGCGCTCCTCGCGGTCCTCGCGGGATTGGCGGTTCACGTCCGCCTCCTCCTGCAGGCGGGCGACGATCTGGTCGGCCTGTTCGCGGGAGTCGGCGCTGATGGTGCCCTCCACCTGCTGGGTGGTGGCGGCGGAGAGGTCCGCGACCTCGATATCGGTCACCTCCACGGGGGTGTGGAGGTTGATCGGGCCGAGGTCCTGGGAGATGCCCTGGTTCAGCACCACGTTGGTGCCGTCGCTGGAGACGAAGTACTGGCGCTGGGTCCAGGAGTACCCGGCCCACAGGGCTCCCGCGATCACGGTGAGCAGCAGCGCGACGGCGACGACCGCCGGCCAGGAACTGCGGCGCGGTGGTTCCTCGTCCTCCTCGAAGTCCTCGTCCTCGAACGGCACCGACCGGTCGGGGCGGGTGAGCGCCGCGGCTTTGGCCGCGGGTCCGGAGGCGGCGGTGGGGCGGTTCCGGCTGCGGGCCGCGGAGCCCACGATCTCCGGGGTGGTGGAGGGGGTGCTCGCGGTCTTCGGGAGGTGGTCGAGGTCGACGACGTCGGCGATCACGCAGGTGACGTTGTCGCTGCCGCCGCCGCGCAGGGCGAGCTGCACCAGCGCGTCCGCGCACTCCCCGGGGTCCTCGATGCTCCGGAGCGTCTCCCCGATCGTCTCCAGGGACACCAGGCCCGACAGCCCGTCGGAGCACAGCAACCAGCGGTCGCCGGTGCGCGCCGAGCGCATCGACAGGTCCAGCTCGGGGTCGGCGTCGACGTCGCCGAGCACCCGCATCAGGACGCTGCGCTGCGGGTGGTGCTCGGCCTCTTCCGGGGTGAGGCGCCCTTCGTCCATCAGGCGCTGGACGAAGGTGTGGTCCTTCGTGATCTGGGTGGCCTCCCCGTCGCGCAGCAGGTAGGCGCGGGAGTCACCGATGTGGGCGAGGGCGAACTTGCCCTCTGCCCGCAGCAGCGCGGTGATGGTGGTGCCGAGGCCCGCCAGCTGGGGCTCGTCGCGGGCGCGGCGCAGGATCGCCTGGTTCGCCTCCAGGATCGTCTCCTCGAGGGAGGCGATGATGTCCCGCGCGGGCGTCTCGGTGTCCAGGCGCGCGAGGTGGGCGATGACGACGGAGCTGGCGACATCCCCACCGGCGTGGCCGCCCATCCCGTCGGCGACGGCGACGAGGTGCCCGCCGGCGTAGCCGGAGTCCTGGTTGTTCGAGCGCACCAGGCCGACATCGGACCGGGCCGCGTACCGCAGCGCAAAGGTCATCGGGGTCCTCGGCGCAGTTCGATCTCGGTGCGGCCGATCCTCACGGTGGCGCCCGGTTTGAAGGGCACCTCGCCCTCGATGCGCTTGTCCGACAGCAGCGTGCCGTTGGTGGAGCCGAGGTCCTGCACGAACCAGTCACCGTCGCGCTGGAGGACGCGGGCGTGGCGGTTGGACGCGTAATCGTCGTCCAGCACCAGGGTGCATTCGGGGGCGCGACCGATCAGCACCGGGGTGGTGCCGAGGGTGAGGGTGCTGCCGCGCAGCGGCCCGGCGGTTACCACCAGCGCGGTGGCCTGTACCGTCGGGTCGGTCCGCAGCTTCGCCGCCTGCGCGGGATCCGAGGCGGGTCGCTGCTCACGGCGGGGATCGGGCTTGCGGCCCCGGTTCACCACGGTGGTGCCGAACAGGTCGTTGCGCAGGATCAGCACCACGGCGAGCACGAACACCCACAGAGCCAGCACGAAGCCGACGCGCAGCAGCAGGACGGTCAGTTCACTCATCGGCGGCTCACCGGTTCGCCGTCTCGCCCGGCAGGATCGCCGTCAGCCGGGTGCGGCCGATGGTGATCGCCGAACGGTCGGCGAGGCGGACGGGGGTGCGGATCCGTTCACCGTCGACGAAGGTGCCGTTGGTGGAGCCGAGGTCGGTGGCGACCAGCGTGCCGCCGTCCTCGCGACGCAGCTCCAGGTGATGGCGGGAAACCCCGGTGTCGTCCAGGATGATGTCGCTGTCGCCACCGCGCCCGACCACCGTGACCGGCCCGGTCAGCATGTACTGCTGGCCGTCGATCTCGACGATGGGGTGGGCGGCGGTCTCCGCGCCCGCCGTCGCGGGAGCCACCGTCCCGCGCTCCGTGCGGGACTCGGTCTCGAAGCGGCCGCTGCGGACCTCGTCGTCGGCCTCGATGCTCACCTGGACACCGCCGACAAACATGTAGCGCTGCTTCTCCGCGTGCTCCAGGACGACGCGCTCGAGCTCCTCGACCAGCGTCTCCTGCCAGGAGGCGAAGCGTTCGGCGTCCTCGCTGTGGAGGAACACGGTGTAGACGTTCGGGGCGAGGGTGCGGGTGCGGTCGAGGACCTGGATCTGGTCGTCGCACTCGCGCTTCAGGCCCTGGGCGAGGTCGAGCGGCTTGATCTGGGCGCGACCGGGCGCGAAAACGCGGGTGACCCCGCGGTCCAGTCCCCGTTCGATCCGGTCCAAGATCCCCACGCGAGGTCCTCCCGCTGTTCTCGGCGATGCTCATGGTCAGCCGTAGAGCGCGCCGCGGCGCCCTGGCTACCTGATGGTATCGCGCCGATGCCCCCCGCCCGTGGTCGCGCGGCGGGGGGCGTGTGCAGGACCGGTGGAGACTCCCCGGTGGTCCCGGGCGAGGTCAGTGCACGCGAGGTCAGTACACCGTGACGGTGCGGCCGTTTGTGAACCAGGAGCCGCGCCACAGCATGTCCGAGGAGGACACGGAGATGCGGGCGCAGCCGTGTGAGGCGGGGTACGGGGGGATCGAGGAGGAGCCGTGGATGGCGTACCCGCCGCGGAAGTACGCCGGCCGGTACATCCGTCCCAGCGGGCCCGTCTGCCAGCCGCTGCGGTGGGAGGTGTAGATGCTGAATGTGCCCCGCGGGGTGCGGGCCGTCTTCCAGCGACCCCCGGAGTAGTAGCGCTCGCCGTTGCCGGTGGAGGTGTTCAGGATGTACGTGACCCTGCCCTTGGACACGCAGATCAACAGCTGCCGGGCGAGGTCGATCTCGAAGGCGGTGCCGGAGGTGGTGCGGGCCTTCGGGCGGATCCCGCGGTCCATGGCGGAGCGGGTCTTGGGGCCCATCACCCCGTCCCGGCCCAGACGTCCCACTTTCTGCAGTGCGTACACCGCTTGCCGGGTGAGCTCCCCGAAGTGGCCGTCGGGCGTGCCGCACCAGTAGCCCAGGGAGTTCAGCCGCTTCTGCACGGTGGTGACCGCCGCTCCGCGGTCACCCTTGCGGAGCGTCGGCGGGGCGGCCAGTGCCGTCCCCCCGCC
This sequence comes from Brachybacterium sp., assembly GCA_030538435.1. Classification (GTDB taxonomy): domain Bacteria; phylum Actinomycetota; class Actinomycetes; order Actinomycetales; family Dermabacteraceae; genus Brachybacterium. Next base: position 3,917 of record JAUNUA010000053.1, on the reverse strand, counting down.
GAGAACCACCGCGCCGCAGAGGGTCCCCGCGCCCAGCAGCAGGTGCCGACGGGCCGGGGCGAGTGCGCGCGGTGCTGGCGCGTGGTGGGTGGCGGGCATGGTCATCGGTCTTCCCCCTGGTGCGTGCCCGACGGGCGGGCGGTGGACCGCCGTGATCGGCGGGTCGCGACTGCGCGATGGGCTCAGTATGCACCTAGGTCAAGAGAAGGTAAAGAAAAAGTTTTGCGTAGGGAAAATACGGTGCACGATCGTGCGTCGACGCGCTGTGGGATCCTGGCGTACGTGGACACCTCATCCCTTCCGATCCCGCCCGCGCTGGACTTCGATCTCGCCGTCGGCCTGACCGACGCCCGCGGCACTCTGCTCACCGAGGGGGACGCCGAGACGGTGCGGCCCCTCGCCAGCGTCAGCAAACCCATCGCGGCACTCGCGGCCCTGGTGGCGGTCTCGCGGGGCCTCGTGGACCTGGACGAGAGGGCCGGCCCGCCCGGCGCGACTGTGCGCCACCTCCTCGCCCACACCGCCGGGTACGCCTTCGAGGGTGGTGAGGACGCGGCGGTGCAGGCCGAGCCGGGCGCCAAGCGCATCTACAGCAACACCGGCTTCGACGTCCTCGCCGCGCACGTCGCCGAGGCCACCGCCCACCCCTTCGACGAATGGGTCGAGCAGGCAGTCGTCGAGCCCCTCGGCCTGCGGGATCTGGAGGTGACCGGCTCCGCTGCGAAGGACTACGCGGGGAGCCTCACCGATCTTCTGGTCCTGGGACGAGAGCTGCTGGAGCCGACCCTGATTCCTCACCCCCTCTGGCAGGACATGACGACGGTGCAGTTCCCGGGCCTCGCCGGCATCCTCCCCGGGTACGGTCGTCAGAAGCCGAACGACTGGGGCCTCGGCGTGGAGATCCGCGCCGACAAGTCGCCCCACTGGACCGGAGCGAGCGCCTCCCCGGGCACCTTCGGGCACTTCGGCCAGTCCGGCTCCTTCCTGTGGGTCGACCCCGACCGGGGCGTCGCGGCGGCGTTCCTCGGCGCCGAGCCCTTCGGACAAAAACACAAGGACGGCTGGCCGGAGCTCGGGGACACCCTTCTCGCGCGCACCGACGCCGCCTGAGCGATGACCCGGCGGTCCCTGGCCAGGCACCTGGAGACGTTCGGCTTCGAGGCCTGCGCGGTCGTCGTCGGCCCGGACGGCGTCCGCGACCGCTGCGGTGACACCCACAGGCAGCGCCCGCTGCGCTCGGTGACCAAACCCCTCACCGGCATCGCCTGTCTGCTTGCGGTCCAGGCCGGCCACGTCACCCTGGAGGATGCGGCCGGTCCCGAGGGCTCCACCCTGCGGCACCTTCTCGCCCACGCCTCCGGCCTGTTCTACGAGTCCGACCGCGTCCTGCAGGCCCCCGGGACCCGGCGCGGCTACTCCAACCGAGGGATCGACGTCGCCGCGCAGCACGTCGAGCGCGCCGTCGGCGTGCCCTTCGGCGACTGGGTGCGCCGCGTCCTGCTGGAACCGCTCGGAATGCACGGCGTGCGATGGACCGGTTCCGCGGCCGTCGGGGCATTCGGCAGCGCAGAGGATCTTGCCCTGCTGTGCGGTGAGCTGCTGCGCCCGCGACTGCTGGATGCGGCCCTGCACGCCGAGGCCACCACCGCGCAGTTCCCGGATCTTGAGGGGATCATGCCCGGCTTCGGAAAGCAGACACCGAATCCGTTCGGCCTCGGCCTCGAGATCCGCGGGGAGAAGACCCCGCACTGGACCGGGTCGCAGAACTCCCCCCGCACCGTCGGCCACTTCGGCATGGCCGGATCCGCGTTCTGGGTCGACCCGGACGCGGACCTCGCGCTCGCCCTCGGCACCGACCACGAGTTCTGCGACACCCACCGCCGCTGCACTCCGGCTCTCTCCGACGCCGTGCTGGAGATCCACCGGGAGCGCATCGACCCGTGAGGACCGTGGTGGGGGCCACACCTGCGTAGCTAGGCTGGAGAGCCCGACCACCACCGCCCGCCGGGCGAAGGAGCTGACCTCGCCATGCATGACACCCGGGAACTCACCGAGGACCGGATTGCCCGCTTCGCCGCTGAGCACCTCACCGCAGGGCTCCACCAGCAGACCGCCCCCGTCGCCGTGACCGCGTACCCCGTGCCCGGTGAACCTGTTCCGCCGCGGGAGGCGATCGCCGCTGCCGAGCACTACGAGCCGATCACTCCCGGTCCGCAGACCCACTGGGGCCGCGCCTGGAGCACCCTCTGGCTGCATGTGAGCGGCACTGTCCCCGCCGACTGGCAGCAGGACGGGTCCGCTGCAGAGCTGCTCGTCGACCTCGGCTTCAGCGGGGCCGGCCCGGGATTCCAGGCCGAAGCGCTCGTGTTCACCGCCGACGGCACCGCGGTGAAGGCCATCAACCCGTACAACGCCTACGTCCCCGTCACCCCGGGGGAGGAGCTGGACCTGTACCTGGAGTGCGCCGCGAATCCCGACGTCTCCAGCGGCTGGGGATTCACCCCCACCCCCCTCGGCGACCCGGAGACCGTCCCCGAGCGGGACCTGTACACGCTGCGCCGTGTGGAGCTCGCCCTGCGCCACATCGGCATCTGGGAGTTCACCGAGGATGTCCGGGCGCTGCGCGGCCTGATGAACGCCCTGCCCGAGACGTCCCCGCGGCGTCACGAGATCCTGCGCGCCCTGGAGGAGGCGATCGACGTCGCCGACCCCGACGACCTGCCGGGGACCGTCGGCGCAGCTCGCGAGGTTCTCGCCCCCGTCCTCGCCCGACCCGCCGGCGGCGCCGCGCTCACCGCTGTCGCCACCGGGCACGCCCACATCGACTCCGCGTGGCTGTGGCCGATCCGGGAGACCCAGCGCAAGTGCGCCCGCACGTTCTCCAACGTGATCGCGCTGATGGATGAGGACCCCGACCTCACGTTCTCCTGCTCCTCCGCCCAGCAGTACGCGTGGATGCAGGAGCTCTACCCGGAGCTGTTCGAGCGGATCCGGGACAAGGTCGCCGAGGGGAGGTTCCTCCCGGTCGGCGGGATGTGGGTCGAGTCGGACACGAACATGCCCGGCTCCGAGGCGATGGCCCGTCAGTTCGTCGCCGGCAAACGCTTCTTCCTGGAGAACTTCGGGGTGGAGACCACGGAGACGTGGCTGCCGGACTCCTTCGGCTACTCCGCAGCGTTGCCCCAGATCACGCGCCTCGCCGGGCAGCCGAACTTCCTGACCCAGAAAGTCTCCTGGAACCAGGTCAACTCCTTCCCCCACCACACCTTCACCTGGGAGGGGCTGGACGGCAGCAGCGTCTTCACCCATTTCCCACCCGCCGACACCTACAACGGAACCCTGGACGGCGCGGAGCTCGCCTACTTTGAGAAGAACTTCAAGGAGAAGGGCCGCGCGACCCTCGGCATGGACCTGTTCGGCTGGGGAGACGGGGGCGGCGGACCCACCCGCGAGATGCTGGCCGCCGGCCGCCGCGCCGCCGACCTCGAGGGATCGGTGAAGGTCGAGTTCGGCACCCCGGAGGACTTCTTCGCCCGCGCCCGCGCCGAGTACCCCGATCCGCCCGTGTGGGCGGGCGAGCTGTACCTCGAGCTGCACCGCGGGACCTACTCCGCCCAGCTGGCCACCAAGCAGGGGAACCGCCGCAGCGAGCACCTCCTGCACGAGGCCGAGGCGCTCGCCGTGCTCGCGTCGCTCCACGATCCCACCTACGACTACCCGTACGACGTGCTGGAGTCCGCCTGGCAGGACACGCTTCTCAACCAGTTCCACGACATCCTCCCGGGCTCCTCCATCGCCTGGGTGCACCGGGACGCCGAACGCTCCCACGCGGCGATCCGGGAGCGCGCCGACGAGGTCATCGCCGGGGCGCTCGCTGCCCTCGAAGGCGCCGATCACACATCCCCAGACCCGGGCGG
>JAUNUA010000399.1 GCA_030538435.1 Brachybacterium sp. | reverse complement strand
GGTGTACGCCCTGGAGCAGCAGGACCAGTCGGGACAGGCACTCGTGGACGACGCGGTGATCGATCCTGGCGCGGCGGTCCGCGAGCAGCATCTGGAGGAACTCGACGGCATCGTCGCCCTCGACCTCGACGGGCACGCAGCTCCAGCGCCGGCGGATCCGGCGACCTCCCCGTGGCCCTACCTCCCCTGGGGCACGCAGGAGGCAACCGCCGACCCAGCGACCTGGCGCGCAATCCCCTACTACGCGTGGGCGAATCGCCACGTCGGCCCGATGCGGGTCTGGCTGCCAGTCGGAACCGGGTCATGAGACGGCGCACCCTCCTTCGCAGCGGGGCCATCGGTGCCGGCGCCGTGGCCCTGGGCGCCTGCGCCGGGACACTTCCGCGCACCGACACCACGGTCGATGGATTCGGTGAGAACGCGACGGGAACGGTGCGCGTGTGGTGTCGTGCCGCAACCCAGGACCCGATCACCGCATCCGCCGCCGAGTTCAACGCGGCCCAGGACGATCTGAGCATCGTCGTCACCCCGATACCCGACGCCCAGTACGTCACGAAGCTCGCGACATCGATCCGCGGAGGGACCGTCCCAGATCTGGTCGACTTCGACCTCATCAACTGCCCACTCTTCATCGTCCGGGACGCCTTCGCGGATCTGACCGAGCAGGTGCAAGCCCTGGACATCACCGATGTCCTGTCCCCGGGGCATCTCGGCGAGGTCACCTACGAGGATCGCTACTTCGGGGTGCCGTACCTCGGCGACTACTCCACGCTGTGGTTCAACACTGAGCTGATGGGGCAGGCGGACCTTGACCCGCAGGAGAGCGCGCAAAGCCTCGAGACCCTTCTGGAAGCCTGTCGGCAGATCCGGCGCGCTCTGCCAGACGTGACGCCATGGAGCTTTCCCGGCAACTCACCGGGGGCCCTCGGCTTCACCGTGCAGCCGATGGTGTGGGCCACGGGTCGCGACCTCATCACCCCGTCGCTGGAGGATCAGCGGGGCGACATCGTCGGCAACGAGGCTGTGGAGTCGGTGCTGGAGTTTCACCGCCAGCTCTGGGTGGATGAGCTGGTCTCCCGGCGTGCCTACGCCGACGATGCCTCGCAGTGGGGTGCGGACTTCCGCACCGGGCAGGTGGCCATGGTTCCCGGGAGCTATGGGATGGCCGTCTCCGACGCCGAGGAGTCCATGCGCGAGAAGATGGTCAACGTCCTGCTGCCCGGTCCGGAAGGGGGCCGCAGCACCTTCTCCGGTGGCGACAATCTCTGCATCCTGAACGGCTCCCCGAATCCCTCCGGTGCCTGGCAGTTCTGCCGATACCTGATCGAGGTTGCCCAGCAGGAACGAATGCCGGAGGGCGGTTATCTCCCGATCCGAGCTGACGCAGCAACGGATCGCTTCCGGGAGGACTTCCCGCATGCTGTGCCGCCCATCGAGGACATAGACGCCGGGTATGTGCCGTTCACCCTGGGCTACAACTTCATCTACAACCAGCCCGCCGGTCCCTGGCTGGCGATGTTCCGGCAGGCGGTCTTCGACGGCGATATCGCAGGCGCGATGA
>JAUNUA010000398.1 GCA_030538435.1 Brachybacterium sp. | reverse complement strand
AGGAGGAGACATGACCCAGACCGCCGCCGCGTCCGGAATGGACCGATTCGCCCTGGACGCCCAAGAGCAGACGCAGATGGAGAAGCTCTACAAGGAGCTGCACGCTGATCCGGAACTGTCCATGCAGGAGCACCGCACCGCCGAGCGGCTCGAGCGTCTGCTCGAAGAGCTCGACATCGAACACTTCCGCTGCGGCGGCACCGGCGTCGTCGGGATCCTGCGCAACGGAGACGGCCCCACCGTCGCCTTCCGCGCCGACACCGACGGACTGCCGATCGCCGAGGACACGGGGCTGCCGTACTCCTCCCGGGCCCGCGGCACCCTGCCCGACGGGACCGAGGTGCCGGTGATGCACGGCTGCGGTCACGACACCCACGTCACCTCCCTGGTCACTGCGGCCCGGCTTCTGGTGCGGGAGCGGGACGCCTGGTCCGGCACCGTGGTGCTGATCTTCCAACCGGGCGAGGAGACCAGCGCCGGTGCCCAAGCGATGGTCGACGACGGCCTCTGGGACCGGGCCCCGCGGCCAGAGGCGGTGCTGGGCCAGCACGTGTGGCCCGACCGGGCCGGCACCGTGCAGCTGACGCCGGGCCCGACCATGGCGGCCGCCGACTCGCTGCGGGTCACCGTCTTCGGGGAGCAGACCCACGGCTCGCAGCCGCAGAGCGGGGTGGATCCCATCGTGCTGGGCGCCGCAGTGGTGATGCGTCTGCAGGGGATCGTCGCTCGGGAGGTCAGTCCGCTGAAGTCGGCGGTGGTCACCGTCGGCACCTTCCACGCGGGGCTGAAGGAGAACATCATCCCCGATCGTGCCGAGTTCACCGTCAACATCCGCTCCCTGGAACAGGACGTCCGAGACCAGGTGCTCGCCGCCGTCGAGCGGATCGTCCGCGCCGAGGCCCAGGCCTCCGGTGCGCCGGAGCCCACCGTCGAGAAGATGTACGACTTCCCGGTCAACCACAATGACGAGGAGGCCTCGGAACGGGTGCTGGGTGCCCTGCAGACCGCGCTCGGGGAGGCGAACGCCGTCGTCGGCTCACCGCGGATGGGATCGGAGGACTTCGGGCGGCTGGCCTCGGCGATCGGCGTGCCCTCGGTGTTCTGGTTCTTCGGAGGGTTCGACCGCGCCGGCGACGACCTTCCGGTCAACCATTCCCCGTTCTTCGGCCCGGTGATCGAGCCGACCCTGACCACCGGGACCCGTGCCGCCCTGGCCGGCATCCTCGAATGGGTGGGCCGCTGACCCCACCCCCGCGCCCGTGCGTCTACCGCAGATGCACGTGTCTACCGTTCATGCACGGGAGATACGTGCATTTTGGGTAGACGCACGGGTGGGGGGGCCGGTGGACACGCGGGAAGGGCCCCGGTTCCGGCGTGGATCCGGGGCCCTTCCGCCTCACCGCAGAGACCGCGTCTCAGCGATGCGTGATCACTTCTCGGCGACGACCTGCAGGTCGAGGGTGGCCGAGACGTCGGCGTGCAGCTTCACGCTGGCCGAGTAGCTGCCGACCGCCTTGATCCGGGTGGGGATCTCGACGGTGCGCTTGTCGATCGACCCCAGGCC
>JAUNUA010000397.1 GCA_030538435.1 Brachybacterium sp. | reverse complement strand
ACGGCGGCATCCTCGAGCCCTTCACTGATGAGGACCTCGCCGGGGTGGGCCTGAGCCCCGAGGACTTCAATCAGGCAGCGTGGGAAGCGCAGCAGGTCGACGGCCAGAACATCGCGATCCCGCTGGACACCCATCCCTTCGTCCTGTTCTTCAACCGCGAGGTGTGCGAAGAGGCCGACCTGGTGGAGTCCGATGGCCGCCTGACCAACCTCGACGGGCTCGACACCTTCGAGTCCGCGCTCGAGGCGATCAGCGGTGTCACCGGCGGGAACGCCATCACGCTGGCGAACGTCGGGGAGATGTCGACGCCCTGGCGGTTCTTCTCCACCATCTACAACCAGTTCGACGACGCCACCCCCTTCCTGTCCGATGGTGGTGCGGAACTCACCGTCAACGAGGACCTCTTCATCGAGGTGATGTCGATGGTCCAGAAGTGGGCGGAGAACGGCTGGTTGAACACCGGTCTCGACTACGCCGGCTCCCAGACGGAGATGTTCCGCGGCAACGCCGGGATGTACATGCAAGGCGAGTGGGAGATCAGCACCGCCCAGACCATCGAGGGCCTGGACTTCGGGATGCAGCCGATTCCGACCCTGTTCGACAAGCCCGCGGCGCAGGCCGATTCCCACACCTTCGTGCTGCCCCGCAAGGACCGCACCCCCGAGGAACGCCAGCAGACGATGACGTTCATCAAGTCGATGCTGGACCAGAGCCTCGACTGGGCCGAGGGCGGGCACGTCCCGACCTACCTCCCCGCTTTCGAGAGCGAGGAGTACCGGCAGATGGAGCCGCAGTACGACTACGCATCTGCCGCAGAGGTCGCGGCGTACAACGATCCCGCCTGGTACGGCGGCTCCGGCTCGACCTTCGAGGCGACCGTCGGCGCCCAACTCGCCCTCGTGCAGCAGCTGGCGATCTCCCCCCAGGCCGCGCTCTCGGCGATCCGGGCACAGCTCGAGACGTACCTGTCCACCCCAAGTCCCCTCTGATCGGAAGGCGCGCACCATGACGACGACCTCCGCACCCGCCACGCCCGACCTGGCCCCGGGGCAGACCTCCGAGGGCTCCCGCGGCAATCCCAGCTTCCGCCGCCAAGCCGGCGGAGCGTGGCTGTTCATCGCCCCGTTCGGACTGTTCTACTTCGCGTTCCTGCTGGGGCCGACGATCTGGATGCTGATCACCAGCTTCTTCAACGCCTCCACGGTGCGTTCGGGACTGGGCAGCTTCGCCGGATTCGACAACTACATGGAGATGTTCGGCCGATCGGACTTCTGGTCCTCGCTGTGGCACACCCTGCAGTTCACGCTGTACACGGTGCCGCCGCTGGTGATCCTGGCCCTGATCTTCGCTATCCTCACCAACCGCGTGCAGAGCGGTCAGTGGTTCTTCCGCCTCGCGTTCTTCATGCCTTTCATCCTCCCCTCGGCCACCATCTCCCTGATCTGGCTGTTCATCTTCACCCCCGGCAGTGGCCTCTGGGCCACCGTCCAGTCGCTGTTGGGGATGGAACCCGGCGCAGGGGTGCTCGCCAGCCCGAACACGGCGATGATCGGCATCGCCGTCGCCACGATCT
>JAUNUA010000396.1 GCA_030538435.1 Brachybacterium sp. | reverse complement strand
CATGCGCGGCTGACGCTGCGACGCCGATACCCGCTGCGGCTCGACGACGTCGGCGTCCTGGTGGACCCCGGGGGTGGGGGAGTGCGCGCCGGGGTGCGGGTGCTCGACGTCGATCCTCCCGCGCTGACCCGCCGTGGGGCGGCCGGACGCCGGGCCGCCGCCCTGCGCGGCCGGGCTCCGGGCGGCGACCTGGCGGCCGAGGTGCGCAGGCGCGGGGCGGTCGCTGCAGACACCCTGGTCCGCTTCGGCGTGGCCGGAGCGTCGGCGCCGGACCTCGGGTCTGAGCCCGGGTCGACCGCGGTGCAGCGGGTCGGCGGGGTCCTCGTCGACGCCGACGCGATGGACCGGTGGGCGCAGAGGCTGCGTCGGGCGGTGCTCGACGCCGAGTCTCGCGAGCCGCTCTCCCAGGGCCTCACCCGCGGCGCCGCACTGGACCTGCTGGAGCTCCCCGCACCGGCCCGCGCCGAGGCGGCGGTGCTGGACGCGGTGGCCCGGTCAGCCGGTCTGCGGCAGAGTGCCGGACGCCTGGGCACCGGCGACCCGCGCGACCTCGGCGAGGCCGAGGCGTCGGTGCGGGTCCTGGAGGGACGTCTCAGGCAGGAGCCTTTCCGCGCTCCCGAGGCCGGCGAGCTCGAGGAGCTGCGGCTGGGCCGCCGGGAGCTGGCGGCCGCCGAATCCCAAGGGCGCGTGCTGCGCCTGCCGGGCGAAGTCGTCCTGCTGCCCGACGCTCCCGCCCGGGCGATGCGGGTGCTGAGCGGGTTGGAAGCTCCGTACACCGCAGGGGCCGCGCGCCGGGCGCTGGGCACCACGCGTCGGGTGGCGATCCCGCTGCTGGAGCACCTCGACGGGCGGGGCTGGACGCGCCGGGTCGACGCCGAGGGTCGGATCGTGGTCCGGTAGTTCCGCGATAGTCTCGACGAGCGGGCCGTCGCCCCCGACATCGCGAATATGCAGTGACCCGAATAAATATGTAGAATGACGGCCGAGCCCCACCACCCCTTCAAGGAGCGCAAGCGATGACAGACCGTATCGTGCTGGCCTACTCCGGCGGCCTCGACACCTCAGTGGCCATCGGCTGGATCGCCGAAGCCACCGGCTCGGAGGTCGTCGCCGTGGCCGTGGACGTCGGACAGGGCGGCGAATCCCTGGAGACCGTGCGTCAGCGGGCACTGGACTGCGGCGCGGTCGAGGCCTACATCGCCGACGCTCGGGACGAGTTCGCCGAGCAGTACTGCATGCCGACGCTGAAGGCCAACGGCCTCTACATGGACGCCTACCCGCTGGTCTCGGCGATCTCCCGCCCGGTGATCACCAAGCACCTGGTCGCCGCGGCCCAGCAGTTCGGAGCCTCCACCGTCGCCCACGGCTGCACCGGAAAGGGGAACGACCAGGTCCGCTTCGAGGTCGGCATCCAGACCCTCGGCCCCGAGCTGAAGTGCATCGCGCCCGTGCGTGACCTGGCTCTGACCCGGGACAAGGCCATCGACTACGCCGAGCGCCACGAGCTGCCCATCGAGACGACCAAGTCCAACCCGTTCTCCATCGACCAGAACGTGTGGGGCCGGGCCGTGGAGACCGG
>JAUNUA010000395.1 GCA_030538435.1 Brachybacterium sp. | reverse complement strand
GCCAGGTAGGCGCCGGTGGGCCCGGCCTGGTCCACGAGGATGCCGGCCACGGCCGAACCGGCGGCCGCGCCGATCAGCTGTCCGGTTCCCGCCCAGCCGAACGCCTCGGCGGTCTCGCTGAACTTCACGCTCGCCGTGGTGATGGCGAACATGACCGCGAGCGCCGGGGCGATGCCGATCCCGGCGATCAGCAGCGTGCCGCCCAGCCAGAAGATGTTCAGCGACACCATGGTCAGCGACAGGCCGATCGTGACGATCAGCAGCCGGCGGGCCATCGCCCACGGTCCGATCGGGATGTGCCCGAATGCGAGCCCGCCCACCAGGCTTCCCACGGCGAAGACCGCCAGCACGAGCCCGGACTCGATGCCGTCGTGGCCGAAGGTGGCGACCACGCCGACCTCCACCGCCGAGCATGCGCCGATGAGGAGGAAGCCGGTCACGGTGGCCAGCAGCACCGGCGGCTTGAGGACGACGCGTCCGAAGGCGCGGCGGCTGCGGGGGATGCGCACGCGCCCCAGCTCCGGCGCGGCGATGAACCAGGTTCCCCCGCCGACGAGGATGATCGCGACCAGCACGAGTCCCTGCACGGTGCCCACCTGGGTGGAGACCATGGTGATCACGACCGGTGCGACGACCCAGATGATCTCCTGCAGCGAGGCGTCCAAAGAGAACAGCGGGGTGAGCTGGCTCGAGTTCACCAGCTTCGGATAGATGGTGCGCACCGCGGCCTGCACGGGCGGCGTGGAGAGCCCGGCGAGCATGGCCAGAGCCATGTAGCCGGCCAGGTTCAGGGGGAGGAGGGCGAGTCCCAGCACCGCCACGACGCACACCGAGAGGGTGAGGGTGAGCACCCGGCGCATGCCCCAGGCGCCCATCCATCGGCTGGTGACCGGGCCGGCGACGGCCTGCCCGACCGAGGCCGCGGCGAGAACGATGCCCGCCGCGCCGTACGATCCGGTGCTCTGCTCGACGTGCAGAAGGATCGCCAGGCTCATCATGCCGCTGGGGAAGCGCGCCGCCAGCTGAGCCGCGATCATGCGCGCCACTCCGGGCGTGCGCAGAATGTCCTGGTATCCCGCCACCAGAGAACTTTATCCGCACCGCGGGGCGCCGGGAGCGCGTGGTCGCGAACGGCCGGCGAGGAGGCCGCGCACCCGCGGGAGGCGACACGCCGCGACACGCCGAAGAGCGTTCTCCACAGCGAATCCGATGTCGGATGCCCGGCGTAGCGTGCCGCCTGTGGATGGATCGCGAAGAGGCGGTCGAGAAGCGCGTCAGCACGCGGTTCTCGGGGGCTCGGAGCACGGTCCGGCCTGTGGAAGAAACGGTGGAGAAGCTGTGTTGTATCCGTGGAGAGCTGTTGAAAACTACACGGATGTAACTACTATCCCTTGTGGTCGCACCCGATGTCCGTCCCCATATGTAGTATTGAACTCCCGGCGGGGGGACTGCCGGGAAATGTCGGATCCAAGGGGAGAGAAAGCCATCACCATGTCGATCACCGTCTACACCAAGCCTTCGTGCGTTCAGTGCAACGCCACCTACCGCGCCCTCGACGCCAAGGGCATCGAGTACGAGATCCACGACC
>JAUNUA010000394.1 GCA_030538435.1 Brachybacterium sp. | reverse complement strand
AGTCGTCGCTCGCGGAGGCGCCGAGCTCGGCGTCGCGCCAGTCGCCGTCGTCGATCCGGACCTGGACGGCGGAGATCCCGAGGTGGGGCGCCCAGGCGGTGCCGCCGAGTCGCACGGTGCCGGGGTCGACGGGGTGGCCGGCGCGGGGCACGTCCAGGCGGGAGGCGGTCTTGATCGGGCCGCGTTCGGACCAGCCGCGGTCGGTCCAGTAGGCGCGGTCGTCGGCGAAGCGGGTGACGCGCAGTTCCTCGACCCATTTGGTGGCGGAGACGTACCCGTAGAGCCCGGGCACGACCATGCGCACTGGGTATCCGTGCTCGGCGGGCAGGGGCTCGCCGTTCATGGCTACGGCGAGGAGGGAGGGCCGGTCGTCGGTGAGGACGTCCAGCGGGGTGGAGGCTGTGAAGCCGTCGACGGAGCGGGAGAGCACCATGTCCGCATCGGCCTGGACCCCGGCGCGGTCGAGGAGGGTGCGGATGGGGACGCCGAGCCAGGTGGCGTTTCCGGCGAGGTCCCCGCCGACGGGGTTGGAGACGCAGGCGAGGGTCACGTGCGCCTCGGTGAGGGGTTCGGCGAGGAGGTCCTCGAGGGTGAGGGTCAGCTCGGTCTCGACCATGCCGGTGATGTGGAGGGTCCAGGTGGCAGGGTCGATGCGGGGCACGACGAGGGCGGTGTCGATGCGGTAGAAGTCCTCGGCCGGGGTGAGGTAGCGCGGCATCTCGGGGAGGTCGATCTGCGCGTCGGTGGGGATCGGCGGGGCCGGGTGTGTGGGCGCGGGGAGGGCGAAGCGGGCGAGCGCTGCGTCGGCGGCGGCGCGGGCCCCGCCGATGATCCGGGAGGGCACCCCGATGGTGAGCGCGGCGAGGGCGGTGACGGAGGCGGCGGTGAGGAACCGCCGGCGGGTGGCCTCGGTACCGGGCGTGCTGGATGTGGGGGCGTCGGTGGTGGATGGTCCGGGCGCGAGGCGGAGCAGGAGATGCAGGATCGTGACGCCGACGGCGGTGCCGAGCAGCGTGGGGATAGCGTCGGCCGGTCCGGTGCCGGAGCGGGTGAGGACGATGAGGGCCGCGCCGATGCCGAGCAGGGCAAGGGATAGGCGTCCGGCGGTCGGGGCGGTGCGGCCGAGGAGCCCGATCCCGGCGGTGAGCAGCGCGTACACGATGCCCATGGCGAGGAACAGCACGAGCTTGTCGGCGGTGCCGAACAGGGCGATGACGGCGTCTTTGACCGGGGCGGGCACGATGTCGATGAACGCGCCCCCCACCGCGACGAAGGGGGCTGCGGGCGCGGTGGTGGTGGGGAGCAGGAGGGCAGCGAGTTCCGCGACGGCAACGAGGACCGCGCCCGCGAGGACCCCGGCGAGGGCCGCGGCCGCGGGGGTCGCGCGTCGTGGTGGCGTCGTGGTGGCCTCCATGGGCCCAGTATGCGCCGCCGCTCAGCGGACGCTGCGAGGAGCGGCCCCCTGACCGGCGCGACGCGGGTATCCCGCTGCCCACAGCGCCGCAGCGATCAACAGCGGCTGGAAGAACAGCCGGGCGAGCCGCTTCCCATCGGTATCGAGCCCGAAGGCGTCGACCTGCTCGACGTA
>JAUNUA010000052.1:2604-12450 GCA_030538435.1 Brachybacterium sp. | reverse complement strand
AGCCCGGCGGCGCCCACAGCGACCGAATCGCGACGCCGCACAGCCCGGTGGCGCTCATACCGACCGAATCGCGACGCTTTCGAGGCCCATCCGGCCGGCGGCGCCCGTCAGCCCTGCCTCCCCCATCACACGACCCTTGACGCCCCTCGCCCGATAGTTTAGTTTTCATCTATCGCTCGTTCGTCCGTCAGGAGGCACCCCATGCAGTTCGGCATCTTCTCCATCGCTGACATCACCCCGGACCCCACCACCGGGAAGATCCCCACCGAGAACGAGCGGCTGCGCACCATCGTCGCGGAGGCAGAGCTCGCGGAGCAGGTGGGTCTGGATGTCTTCGCCCTCGGCGAGCACCACAACCCGCCGTTCGTCACCAGCTCCCCCACCACCACGCTCGCCTACATCGGCGCCCGCACCGAGCGCATCATCCTCTCCACCGCGACCACCCTGATCACCACCAACGACCCGGTGAAGATCGCCGAGGACTACGCGATGCTGCAGCACCTCACCGACGGTCGCGTGGACCTGGTGATGGGCCGCGGCAACACCGGACCCGTCTACCCGTGGTTCGGGCAGGACATCCGCCAGGGGCTCGAGATCGCCATCGAGAACTACGACCTGCTGCACCGCCTGTGGCGCGAGGACGTCGTGGACTGGGAGGGCCGCTTCCGCACCGCCCTCCAGCAGTTCACCTCCACCCCGCGGCCGCTCGACGGCGTCCCGCCGTTCGTCTGGCACGGCTCGATCCGCTCCCCGCAGATCGCCGAGCAGGCCGCCTACTACGGCGACGGGTTCCTGCACAACAACATCTTCTGGCCCCTGCAGCACACCCGTCAGATGGTGGAGCTGTACCGCGAGCGCTACGAGCACTACGGCCACGGGCTCGCGCGGCAGGCGATCGTCGGCCTCGGCGGGCAGGTGTTCATGCGCAAGAACTCCCAGGACGCGATCACCGAGTTCCGTCCCTACTTCGACCACGCACCCGTCTACGGCGGCGGGCCCTCCCTCGAGGACTTCACCGCCATGACGCCGCTGACCGTCGGCTCCCCCGAGCAGGTCATCGAGCGCTACCTGACCATGGCCGACCACGTCGGCGACTACCAACGGCAGATGTTCCTGATGGACCACGCGGGCCTGCCACACCGCACCGTGATGGAACAGATCGAGCTGCTGGGCACCGAGGTCGTGCCCGTGCTGCGCCGCGAGCTGGACGCCCGTCGCCCGGCCGACGTGCCGGACGCCCCCACCCACGCCTCGCTGGTCGCCTCGGCCGAGCAGCAGCGCGGCGCCGCCTTCGATCCCACGTACCGTTTCGAGACCGGTGACAACTGGACCGGTCTGACCGCCGAGGCCGGCCGCCGCGCCTGAGAGCACACCCACGTCCCGCCAGGAGACACCCATGACGCACGCCCCGCACACACCGACGGACCGGCCCCGCCGGATCGTCGTGCTGAGCGCCGGCCTGTCCACCCCCAGCACCACCCGCATGCTCGCCGACCAGCTGAGCGGCGCCACCGCCCAGCAGCTGGAGCGGACGGGTGCGAGCGCGGAGATCCGCACCATCGAGCTGCGGGAGGTCGCCCACGACATCACCGACTCCCTGCTGGCGCGCTTCGCCACCCCGCGGGTGGAGGAGATCGCCCAGGCGATCGCCGAGGCGGACGCGGTGATCGCCGTGACACCGATCTTCAACACCGGCCCGTCGGGGCTGTTCAAGTCACTGCTGGACGCGATCGACATGAGCGTCTGGGAAGACACGCCGCTGCTGCTCGGCGCCACGGCCGGCACCGCCCGCCACGGACTCGCGCTGGAGTTCACCATCCGGCCGATCTTCACCTACCTGCGCGCGGACGTGGTGCCGACGGCCGTGTTCGCCGCGGCCGGGGACTTCGGCAGCAGCCCCTCCCCCGAGGCCGACGAGGACCCGCTCGCCACCCGGGCGCGCCGCGCCGCCGGTGAACTCGTCGCCGCCATGGGCCACGACCATCCGAGCGGCGACGCCGCCACCCCGGCGACCACGATCTCCCCGAGCAGCAGCCCAGCGGACAGCGCAACCCCAGCGGACAGCACCGCCCCGTCGACCCACTCATCGGACCGCCCGTCGGACCGCAGCACACCCTCCAGCACGCCCGCCCCGCGCCGCGAGGGGGACCCGGGGAAGCCCGGCTTCACCCCGATGGAGGAGCTGCTGCGCCGCCGCTGACCGGCCGGCCCCGACCCCGTGCCTGCTGACCGGACGGTCGGAGAAACCCAGACACACCCCAGCGCCTCCCCGTACCGTAGGGAGCTTCGTGCCACCCCGACCGCGCGGCACGACCGCGAGTCCCGACCCCGTGAGGAGCGCCGTGGAGGCCACCCGCATCACCGAATCCATCTGCTACCACGCCGAAGGACCCATCTGGTCCGACAGCTGGGGCGGCCTGCGCTGGGTCGACATGCTCGCCGGCGACATCATGCACCTCGACGCCGACGGGCAGGTCCACCGGATCTCTGTTCCGAGCCCGGTCGTGGCATGCGTGCGCCCCCGCGCGGGCGGCGGCGCCGTCCTCGGCGTCGAGAAGGGCTTCGCCCTGGAATCACCGGACGGCGAGTTCACCGTGCTCGAGGACTTGTGGGAGGGGGAGATCCGGATGAACGAGGGCGCCGCCGCGCCCGACGGCTCCTTCTACTGCGGCTCCATGGCCTACGACCAGAGCGAGGACGCCGCCTCCATGTGGCGCCTCAGCCCGCAGCTCGAGGTCACCCGCGTCGCGGACCGCCTCACCGTCTCCAACGGTCTCGCGTTCTCCCCCGACCGCACCCTCGCCTACTACGTCGACACCCCCACCGGACGCGTGGATGTGCTGGACGTCGACCCGACGGCTGGTCTGCACAACCGCCGCACCTTCGCCGACCTCTCCGACCAGGACGGCCACCCCGATGGCCTCACGGTCGATGCCGAGGGCCACGTGTGGGTCGCCATGAACAACGGCGGGCAGGTGCTGGGTCTCGACGACCTGGGCATCCCCGCGCAGCGCATCACCGTCGGCGCTCGCCAGGTCACCGCCTGCACCTTCGGCGGGGAGGACCTCGCGACGCTGTACATCACCACCAGCCGCGAGAACCTGCCCGAGGACGAGGACCCCGCCGCCGGGTCGCTGTTCGCCGCGACACCCGGCGCCCGCGGTCAGGCCGAGGAGCTGGTCTTCACCGGCTGAGCCGGCGCACCAGCGCCTGGTGCAGCACGATCGATCCGGCGACGGCGGCGTTCAGGGAGCTCGCGGTGCCGACCATCGGCAGGCTGATCACCCCGTCGCACCCCTCGCGCCACGCCCGCGACATCCCGCGGGTCTCGTTGCCGATCACCAGAATCGTCGGGCCCTCCAGCGGGACCCCACCCAGATCACTCGTGCCGCCCTCGTCGGTGCCCCACACCTGCAGCGCCAATCCGTCGGCCCGCTGCCGCTCCACCCAGGTGAGGACGTCGGCCGCGGAGCGCGCCCGCACGGTCGGCACCGCGAACGCGGAGCCGGTCGAGGCACGCACGGCCTTCGGGTCGTAGGGGTCTGCCGCATGGCCGGCGACGATCAGCCCGGTCCCGCCGAACGCGTCGAGGGAGCGCTGCAGCGTGCCGATGTTCCCCGGCTGCGTCGGCCGATCCAGAACCGCGATCAGCGGGCACGGATCGGCGAGACGGTCCAGGTCATCGGCGGGGATGCCGGCGATCGCCACCAGTTCCGGCGCCGCGTCCTCCCCGGTGCGATCGGCGAGGTCGGCGACCATGTCGGCGGGCATCTCGATCCGCTCCACGCCGTCCGGGGCCCCCTCCCAGGACTCGCGCGCCCACGCGGAGGGCTCCACCTGCTCGGGGCGGATCAGGACCCGGCAGGTCACCGCGGAGGCCAGCAGCCGGGTGATGGGACGGACCCCGTGGACGAGGAACTCGCCTGCCCGGTGACGGGCCGTGCGGTTCGCGAGCAGCGCCTGCCACTGCTGGTAGCGGGCGTTGCGCCGCCCGATGCGTCCGACGCGAGGCATGGGCCGACCCTACCCTCGCCCGGCCCCGGTAGCGTGGGGGCGTGAACAGCGCGTACCGCGACGGCGAGGGGGACCGTACCGGCCGGGCCGGGCCCGCCGCCGACGTCGGCCGCTGGTTCTCCACCGCCGCCCGCCCCCCGTCCGATCACCGCCGCGGCCTGCCGCGCATGCCCGCCTGGGGCCCCACCCCGGGGGACACCTTCGGGCATCGCAGCCCCCCGGAGGTGCGGGACGCGGCCCTCGCGGCGATCCGCGGCCGCCCCACCACCATCCTCACCGGCGCGGGGGTCTCGACCGCCTCGGGACTGCCGGACTACCGCGGCCAGGACGCCGTGCCCCGCACCCCCATGACCTACCAGGAGTTCACCGGCTCTGACCTGGCGCGGCGCCGCTACTGGGCGCGCTCGACCGTCGGCTGGACGCAGTTCTCCCAGGCCGCGCCGAACATCGGGCACCTGCGGATCGCCGAGCTCGCGGACCGCCTCCCCATCACCGGCGTCATCACCCAGAACGTCGACGGGCTGCACCAGGAGGCGGGCTCTGCCCCGGTCATCGATCTGCACGGGCGCCTGGACCGGGTGCGGTGCCTGGGCTGTGAGTCCCTGGTCGGTCGTGAGCAGCACCAGCAGCGGATGCTGGCCATGAACCCGGGGTTCGCCGAGCAGCTCCCCCAGCTCGCGGCGGACGCCGCCCAAGCCCCCGACGGGGATGCGGAAGTCGACCGCACCTCCTCCTTCCGCTACCCCGGGTGCGGGCTCTGCGGGGGGATCCTGAAACCCGATGTGGTGTTCTTCGGGGAGAGCGCCCGCCGCGCCCTGGTCGCGGAGTCCTTCGCGCTGCTGGAGCAGTCCCGGGCGCTGCTGGTGATCGGCTCCAGTCTCACGGTGATGTCCGGTTTCCGCTTCGTGCGGCGCGCCCTCGCCGACGGCCGGCAGGTGGTGATCCTGAACGACGGCCCCACCCGCGGGGACGCCATCGCCACCCACCGCGTCCACGGGCGCCTCGAAGAGGTGCTGGGCGCGTGGATCCAGACGCTCGACGAGGCGTGAGGTCCGCAGCGCGCGCCGGGCACGCCCGTTACAGGTCCGCGTAGCGGGCGAGGAAGAAGCTGTAGATCCCGAACAGGATGAGGCCGACGCCGACCAGTCCCAGCAGGATGGTCCCGGCGGGCAACCCCGCCATCATCCGCAGGGCCCCGTCGAGACCCGCCGCCTTGTCCGACTCCCCTTCGATGCCGGCCCATCCCAGCAGCACCCCGACGGCGCCGAGTGCGACGCCCTTGGCGACGAAACCCGCGATGCCGGTCCCGACGACGGCCGTGGATGCGTGCCCGGAGGGTCCGCGCCGCAGATCCTCCTCGAACTTCCGGGTGGCGCCCTTGTACACGTGGTACCCGCCGACGCCGATCACCACCAGGCCGACGATCACCACCAGCACCTGCCCGACCGGGTTGCCGATCACCGAGGACGTCGCGGACTGGGTGGATTCGTCACCGTCGGAGGATCCGCCGACGAACGCCAGGCGCAGCGCGGTGAACGCCAGGACAGCGTAGACGACCGCCTTCGCACCATTGGTGACCGCCTCCTTCACGGTGTCCTTGGTGTCGCGTTGCCGTCGGGCCTCGAACCATGCCTGCAGCAGGAACCAGATCCCGAGGCAGGCGAGGCCGAGACCGCCGACACCCAGCAGGACCACCCCGCCCGGGGCATCGGCGATCGAGGACATCGCGCCGCCCTGGTCGGCCTCCTCCCCTCCGCTGGAGCCGAGCGCCAGGCGCAGTGCCACCCACCCGATCAGCAGGTGCACCAGGCCGCTCATGACGAAACCGATGCGTGCGGCGATCTGCAGGCCGCGGCTGCGTTCGGCGCGGGCCGCGGCGTTCTCGGCTTTCTGCCCGGTGCCGGTCATGACGTGGCGGCGTCCTGGCGCAGCTGCTCGACGGCTCCGATGAGGCGCTGCAGGTCCTCGCGGCTGACACCGGCGAGAGAGGAGATACGGCCGATGGGGATCTGCTCAGCCATCTTCAGGAACGTCGGGTCCTCCAGCATCGCGGAGTTCCCGCCGAGGGAGGCCAGCAGCTGCTCGGCTCCGGGTATCCGCGTGATCTCCTCGAGGGTGGAGTCGGCGGTGACCGGTGGCAGCGGCCTGCTCCCCTCGATCTCGACCTCGGCGGCCACGCGCAGGTCGCGGCTGGAGGCGCCGACCTCGACCCGGTAGGTGCCGGGCTCGAGCACCCAGGCGCTGCTGGCGAGGTCGTAGTGCTCCAGGGGTTCGCGGGTCAGGCGCACGGTGATGCGTTCCTCGGCGCCCGCCTCGAGCTCGACCTCGGCGAAACCGGCCAGGGCCCGCGGGGCGCGGGGCACGGCGGAGTCCGGCACGGACACGTAGGCCTGGACGACCTCCCGGCCGGCTCTGTCCCCGGTGTTGCGAACGGTGAGGGTCGCCTCGATGCCGTCCTCGCCCGCGACGAGCGCGAGGTCCTCGTAGGCGAAGGTGGTGTAGGAGAGGCCGTGACCGAAGGGGTAGGCGACGGCGGTGCCGCGGGCATCCAGGCCCCGGTAGCCGACGAACAGCCCTTCCCCGTAGACGACCTGGGACGCCTCTCCGGGGAAGTGGAGGTAGGAGGGGACGTCCTCGAGGCGCTCGGGAATCGTTTCGGCGAGCTTCCCGGAGGGGTTCACCTCCCCCAGCAGGACCTCCGCGACGGCCTCGCCGCCCGCCTGGCCGAGCAGCCAGGTCTCCAGCACCGCGCCCGCCCGTCGGACGGCGTCGGGCAGCAGCACGGCGGAGCCGTTGGAGAGCACGACGACGACCCGCTCGTTGACCTCCTGGATGCGCTGCAGCAGGTCGATCTGCTCGGCGGGAAGATTCATGTCCTCGCGGTCGAACCCCTCGGACTCCACGTCCTCCCCGAGCCCGAGGAACAGCAGCACGGTGCGGGCGCTGCGGGCGAGGTCGACGGCCTCGGCGATCCTGTCTTCGTCCGGCTCCTCGCCGGGTACGAAGCCGGATGCGAAGGGGATGTCTGCGCCGCGCTTCTCGCGCAGGGCGTCGAGGGCGGTGGAGAGTTTCGTGGTGTTCACGTGGGAGGATCCGGCGCCCTGATAGCGGGGGGTGGCGGCGAAGTGCCCGATCACGGCGAGATCCCCGTCGTCTTCTGCGAGCGGGAGGGTGCCGTCGTTGCTCAGCAGCACGATGGCCTTCCGCGCGGCGTCGAGCGCCACCCGGTGGTGCTCCGCGATGTCGACGGTGGCGCCGGAGTCGGCGTTCTCGGTGCTGCGACGGATCAGCTCGGCGACCCGGGTGGCTGCCCGATCCAGTGCGTCCAAGTCCATGGCGCCTTCGGCGACGGCCTCGCGGAGGTCCTGCTCGGCTGCGGGGTCGGCGGGCATCTGCAGGTCGAGGCCCGCGGTGACGGCGGCGGGCCGGTCGACAACGGCACCCCAGTCGGAGACGACCACCCCGTCATACCCCCACTCCTCACGAAGGATCTCACTCAGCAGGCGGTGGTTCTGGGAGACGAGGGTGCCGTCGACGGAGTTGTAGGAGCACATCACGGTCCAGGGCCGGGCGCGGGTGATCACGGAGCGGAAGGCCCGCAGGTAGATCTCCTGCATGGTGCGTTCGTCGACGCGGACGTCCACGCGCATCCGGTCGGTTTCCTGGTTGTTCAGCGCGAAGTGCTTCACTGAGCAGCCGACGCCGAGGTCCTGCATGCCGCGGACGTAGGCGGTGGCGAGTTCCGCGGTGAGGTGGGGGTCCTCGGAGAAGTACTCGAAGTTCCGGCCGCACAGCGGCGAGCGCTTGATGTTCATGCCGGGCCCGAGCACCACCGAGACGCCCGCGGCGAGGGCCTCCCGGCCGATGGCTGCGGCGACCGCTCCGGTGGTCGCGGTGCTCCAGGTCGCCGATAGACCGACGGCCGGCGGGAAGCAGGTGGCGGGCTCGGAGTCGTGCACGCCCAGGTGGTCTCCGGCATCGCCCTGCTTGCGCAGTCCGTGGGGCCCGTCGGTCATCATGATCGCCGGGAGGTCCTGCCCGGGGACGTCGTGGGTGTTCCACATGTCCTTCCCGCCGGTCAGGGCGATCTTATCCTCGGTGGACAGCTGCAGATCCTCGGACATGGTGCTCCTTCGCGCGGGTCCCGGGGTGTTCCTCCAAATCTAGAGGGAGGGCGGGCCCGGCACCAGGGACGTCCTGCTCCCGCGGAGCGCGCGCTCAGCGCAGGACGGAGGTCAGCAGCAGCGCGGTGCGGGAGTTCAGCACCCCGTCGACGCGGCGCATCCTCCCCAGCAGCGCGTCGAACGCGGCGAGGTCGCTGGTGCGGGTCTCCGCAACCAGGTCGTAGTCCCCGGAGGTGGAGTAGAGCGCCTCGATCTCGGGGAACCCCCGGAAGCGGTGGATCACCTGGTCGATCGCGCGGCCCTCCACCTCGATCAAGGAGACGGCGTGAACGGCGCCGGTGTCGGCCTCGTCGCGCAGCCGCACGGTGTAGCCGACGATCACGCCGCGCTCGGTGAGCTTGTCCATCCGCGAGGTGACGGTCGCGCGGGTGACGCCGAGCTCGCGGGCGAGATTCGCGACCGGCATCCGACCGTCGGCTCGCAGCAGTGCGAGGAGGGACCGGTCCAGGTTGTCGAGTTCAGCCATAGCACCATGATCACCGATGGGTGGCATTCTGGTTGGTGTTCGGTCGCTTTGCGTACATCTCGCGTCTTGTCGTTGCAGATCGCCTGTTCCTAGGCTGAAACGACCAGCCGCGTGGCCGCACGCGTCCTGCGTGAATGCGATCCGGATCGAGGAGATGTCATGACCGACTTCGTGGGGGTGCAGCACCTCTCCCGTTACCTGGCCCGCACCGGCGTGCAGGAGGTCATCGCGGAGATGACCGACCACCTGGAGAAGGACTTCGTGCGCTGGCCGGAGTTCGAGAAGCAGCCACGCATCGCTTCCCACTCCCCGGTCGGGGTGATCGAGCTGATGCCCGCGGCGGATGCCGAGCACTACGCCTTCAAGTACGTCAACGGGCACCCGGCGAACCCGATGCGCGGTTACCAGACGGTGACGGCGTTCGGCGCGCTCGCCGAGGTGCACAACGGCTACCCGGTGCTGATCGCGGAGATGACGCTGCTGACCGCGCTGCGCACCGCCGCGATGTCCTCTCTCGCCGCGAAGACTCTTGCCCGGCCCGACTCCCGGGTCGCGACGCTCATCGGCACCGGCTGCCAGGCACCGTTCCAGGCGCTCGGGCTGCGCGCCGCCCTCGGTATCGAGGATCTGCGGATCTTCGACACCGATCCCCGCGCGATGGACACCTTCACCGCCCATGCGGAGCGGCTCGGCTTTCGTGTGCACCAGGCGGCGAGCGCGGCGGAGGCCGCCGACGGCGCTGACGTCATCACCACCTGCACCGCGGACAAGCGCCTCGCCACGGTGCTGCACGCGGATGAGGTGCCTGCCGGTGCGCACATCAACGGGATCGGCGGGGACTGCCCGGGGAAGACGGAGCTGGAGGCCGCGATCCTGGAACGCGCCGAGGGTGTGTTCGTGGAGTTCGCGCCGCAGACCCGCATCGAGGGAGACATCCAGCAGCTCGCACCGGATTTCCCGGTGACCGAGCTGTGGGAGGTCACCACGGGGATACGGCCGGGTCGCACGCGCGCGGACGCCGTGACCGTGTTCGACTCGGTGGGCTTCGCGGTGGAGGACTTCTCGGCGCTGACCTATCTGTACGAGCGGCTGCGGGGCAGCGAGTTCGTCGAGCAGATCGACCTGGTCGCCGACCCCCACGACCCGAAGGACCTGTTCTCCCTGGTCGCTGCGGAGGAGCTG
>JAUNUA010000052.1:0-2504 GCA_030538435.1 Brachybacterium sp. | reverse complement strand
CGCGCCGCTGCCGCGCTCGCTGCGGCCACCACCGTGCTTCTGTTCGCCGCCTGCTCCCCGGACCAGGCTCCGGAGGGCGATGGCGCCCCGGAGGAGACCACCGAGGACGTCGCGGCCGGCACCGCGGACGACGCCACCGAGGAGGACACCGAGGAGGCAGACACCGAGGCGCAGGACGAGGCCGACGGCGCGGACGACGAAGCGACCGACGATGCGGTCCAGGACGATGACACCGCCGAGGGTGCGAGCATCGACGGCTGTGACTTCGAGGACGGCCTGGAGGCCTCCGACGACTCCGACCACGACCAGGAGACCGACGGGAACGTCACCGTCGCCTCCGGCCAGGCCTGCCTGATCGAGCGCATCAAGGTCGACGGGAACATCACCGTGGCCGACGGCGCCTCCCTGGTGGTGACGGCCTCCGAGGTGGACGGCAACATCACGGCCGACGGCTTCGAGAGCATCCAGATCTCCGAGGACACCGAGATCGACGGCAATGTCGAGCTGAGCGGTGGCGGTACTGCCACCATCACCGGCGGCGAGATCGACGGGAACCTGATCGCGCGCGACAACACCGGTGCGCACGAGTACACCGACATCCGCATCGACGGGAACGTCCAGTGCGAGGGCAACGACCCCGCACCGTCCGGCAGCCTGCCCAGCGTCGACGGGAACAAGGAAGGCCAGTGCTCCGAGCTGTGAGCTGAGTCGGGCGGCGCTGGCGGGGCGCAGACCGCGCTCAGCGCCGCTGTGGATCGAGCACGTCGATCGGCTCCGTGGCGGTCAGGCGGGCAACGAGCGGGGTGTGGATGAGCCGGGTCATCAGTTCGATCAGCGGGCCGTTGAAGAACGCGGTGATGACGGTGGCGATGCCGAGCGGGCCGCCGAGGATGAAGCCGAGCGCGGCGACGGCGATGTCCTGCACCCCGCGGACGTAGCGGTACGCCCAGCCGGTGCGGTCGACGATCAGCGGGGCGATCGCGTCGTAGGGGCCGCCGCCGAGGCCCGCCGCGACGTAGGCGCTCACCCCGAGGTCGAACACCAGCATCCCGAGCAGCAGGAACCCGGCGCGGGAGAGCATCGTCGGCTCCGCCGGGGCGAGCGGCGCAAGCAGCGCGGCGGTGCCGGCGATGACGAACCCGGTGAGGACCATGTTGATGATGGTGCCGAGGCCGATCATCCGGCGCCCCCAGATCGCGACCGGGATCAGCAGCACTAGGTTGACGACGATCTGGACGGGGCCGAGTCCGTACCCGGTGCGCGCGGAGAGCCCGACGGTGAGCACCGAGTACGGATCCACCCCGGTGACGCCGATGATCAGGATCCCGACGCCGACGCCGAGGACGGTCACCCCGATCAGCGCGTAGAGCGGTCGCACGATCCGTTCGCGCCAGGTCATGTCGGTCATCATCGTGAGGACATCATCGCTCCCGCGGCCGGGCGCGGGGGCCAGTGCGGTCGGAAAGTCGAGTGCGCTGCGGCCGAACGCGGACGGATACTGCTGCAATGCAGGTGACGACAGACATCGGGTGCGGGGCGTGGATTCTGGCGCGTGCCGGAGAGTTCGGGACCGTCGGCGGGGTCGCGGG
This sequence comes from Brachybacterium sp., assembly GCA_030538435.1. Classification (GTDB taxonomy): domain Bacteria; phylum Actinomycetota; class Actinomycetes; order Actinomycetales; family Dermabacteraceae; genus Brachybacterium. The sequence continues at coordinate 915 of JAUNUA010000052.1, read as the reverse complement.
GACCGGTTTCGCCCGCTACCTGCGGATCCTGCATCCCGCACCCGCCCGGCGGGATGACGCGTTAGTTGATGTCAAGGTCGGCCAGGCCTCAGGGCCGCCGCGATCCTGGTCGTGGGCCGAGGTTACGGAGGTGACCGGCACGACAATGCACAATCGGGTCACGTGGCCCGAGATTGCTGGCGGCTCGGACGAGGCGCGGCTCCCGGGCGGCTGGGAGGTCGGGCCGCCACCGGAGGGCTGGCTGGACCCGCATCTCCTCGCGCACCTGACACCTCACCTCGCCTCGACGACCACCACGCCCGAGGATCTCACCGCCGCGATCTGGACCGGATGGGGTGGCCCCGACTCCACGCTCTACGTCACCCTCGGGATGAGCCGTGCGGAGGCCGCTCGCGCGCAGCGGGCCCATCGGCGGGTCGTGCGTGCCTCGTACGACCCGCAGTACCTCCGCGTGGTGCGGAAGGGGCCCTGGCTGAAGTGGCCCGAACGCGAGTTCGTACTGCTGACAACATCCCTCACCGAGCTTGCCGATCCCCGGTGGGGATTCACAGCTGGTATCGGGTGGCAGGATCACCCCGACCCGATGCCGCAGATGCTGTGGCCGCGCGACGAGTCGTGGGTGCTCGCCTCGGAGATCGACTGGGATTCGACGGTGCTCGGCGGCTCGGACGCCCTGGTCGAGGCGCTCCTCGCCGACGCGCGGTTCGAGACGTATGAGGTCGAACCAGGGGATGATCTGAGCACCGACCGGCGCTGATCTTTGTCTCGGGACGCGCAACAGGCCGCCCACCATTGCGGAGGGCGGCCCAACGTTGTCGCGCGGTGATGCCCGTCAGATTGTGCTGCTGCCGGCGCGTGCCTCTCGCGGTTGGATCTCCCCGGTCTTCAGGGAGCCCACCATGTCGTCGAACTCGT
>JAUNUA010000393.1 GCA_030538435.1 Brachybacterium sp. | reverse complement strand
CGACCGGCGCGCTGGCGACCGCGGACTCCGTGGTCTCGTCGGCTTCGACCCAGAAGTTCCACCCGTCGGGCGCGGGACCCCACTCAGGATCCGGCTGCCACCCGGGCGGCGGGGTCCACTGGGGATCGTCGATCGGCCAGTTCGGCGGCGGATTGAAGCGGTACGGCATGGAGACTGTCCCCCTGTGATCTGGTTCGACGCTCTCGCCGTATCGTAGAGCACGCACATCGACGCGGACCGTACCGAGCGGTCCGTGCGCACAGACCCCACAGAGGAGATCCGGCGTGACAACAGTGAGCACCCCTGAGCCGCGCAGCGTCCTGGTCACCGGCGGCAATCGTGGCATCGGCCGCGCGATCGCCGAGGAGTTCCTGCGGCGTGGAGACAAGGTCGCTGTGACCAGCCGTTCCGGAGATGGCGGCCCGGAGGGCGCGCTGACCGTCGCCGGGGACATCACCGACGCCGCCTCGCTGGACGCGGCGTTCACCGCCGCCGAGGAGGCTCAGGGCCCGATCGAGGTCCTTGTCGCCAACGCCGGCGTCACCGATGACCAGCTGCTGCTGCGGATGAGCGAGGAGTCCTTCACCCAGGTGGTCGACACCAACCTCACCGGCACCTTCCGGACCGTCAAGCGAGCGATCAAGGGCATGATGCGCAAGAAGAAGGGCCGCATCGTGCTCATCAGCTCGGTGGTCGGCCTCTACGGCTCGCCCGGGCAGGTCAACTACGCGGCATCGAAGGCGGGACTGGTCGGGATCGCCCGCTCTTTGACCCGCGAGCTCGGATCGCGTGGCATCACCGCGAACGTCGTCGCCCCCGGGTACATCGACACCGAGATGACGGCGTCGCTGGAGGAGGACCTGAAGGCCAGCTACCGCGGGTCGATCCCCGCCGGCCGCTTCGCCGACCCTGCCGAGGTTGCGCGGGTGGTCGCCTTCCTCGGCTCCGACGATGCCGCCTACATCTCCGGTGCCGTGATTCCTGTCGACGGCGGCCTCGGGATGGGACACTGAGGCCATGGATCCCTCCGAGACCGGCGGTCGCATGCTCCTTCTCCTGCGTCACGGGAAGGCCGAACCGGCCGCCGAGCAGGACCATCAGCGGGACCTCGCAGCCAAGGGCCGCGACCAGGCCCGCCTGGTCGGCGACTACCTCGCCGCGCAAGGTGTCCGCCCCGATCTGGTGCTCGTCTCCGACGCCGAGCGCACCCGGCAGACATGGGAGAACGTCCAGGCTGCGATGCCCGACCACGGCGGCGAGGTGGACATCCGCGAGGAGATCTACCACGGGGGCCCCGCCCAGGTCGTCGAGCTGCTGCGCGAAGTTCCCGCGGAGAAGCGGGTGGTGCTGGTCGTCGGCCACGAGCCGACCATGTCCGTCCTGGGGCACCTGCTCGCCTCCGACGATGAGTCCGATCCCGGCGCGATCGCTCAGGCGCGACTCGGGCTGCCGACCGGCGCAATGTGCGTGCTCACCGGGGACTTAGGCTCCTGGTCCGATCTCGATGAGGACACCCTGGAGCTACACACCATCGTCCGCAGCTAGTCCCAAGTCCCCCGCCACAGCCCGCGAGTGACCGGATCCCGCGCAAGAA
>JAUNUA010000051.1 GCA_030538435.1 Brachybacterium sp. | reverse complement strand
GAGCCTGCAGAGCCCGAGCCTGCGAAGGTCGACCCTGCGGCGGTCGAGCCTGGCGAGGCGGCTGAGGTGCCGGCGGACACCACCGAGGACGCTCCGGCCATCGAGGCCGCCCCGGGGGCTGCGCTCGGGGATGAGCCGGCAGCGGACGAGCCCGTCGTCCCGCGGATGTCCGCGTTCAGCGACCAGCAGATGGTCCAGCGCATCCTTGCCGACGAGCGCCAGGTGATGACCGCCTTCGCCACCGCCTCGGCGACCGGGTTCCGGGACATCACCCCGCGGAGCGCGTTCTACCACGAGATCATGTGGCTGCAGCGCCAGGGCATCACCACCGGATGGCCGGACGGCACCTTCCGGCCGTACGAGAGCATCACCCGCGATGCGTACGTCGCGATGCTCTTCCGCATCCAGGCGCCCGCGAACTATCGGGCTCCCGCGGTCAGCCCGTTCCGCGACGTCCGGCCCACCACGCAGTTCTACCGGGAGATCACCTGGGCGCACGGACAGGGCATCATCACCGGCTGGGCGGACGGCACGTTCCGCCCCACCCGCGCCCTCACCCGCTCCGACGCCATGGTGCTGCTGCACCGGGCCTTCGGCGGCGGCGCGCCCGCGGCGCAGCGCTCCCCGTTCCTCGACGTCACTCCTCGCTACGAGCACTACCAGGGGATCGCCTGGGGGTACCGCAACGGCATCACCACCGGGTGGGCCGACGGCACCTTCCGTCCCCACCAGGGCATCCACCGCAACGCCATGGCGGCCATGCTGCACCGCGTCGTCGAGCTCGGACTCGACGAGGACCGCTCGCGGCTGTCCGGCCCCACCGGGCGCTACTGGAACGCGAACGCCGGGGCGAGCATCGTCGGGAACCCCGTCACCAATCAGTACGTCTGGGGCACCGGGCTGCGCCAGGACTTCCAGCGCGGGGCCGTCGTCTACAACCCCGCCACCCGCACCTCGTACTTCCTGCGCGGGCCGGAGCTCACGACGTTCACCCGGGGTGGGGCTCTGGCCACCTTCGGCATGCCGGTCTCCGGGCGCGCCGAGTTCGGGGGCAGCGTGTACCAGCTGTTCACGACCGGGGGCATCTACACCACCGACGGCTTCACCTTTGTCGTCACCGGGGAGATGTACCAGCGCTACCAGGCCGAGGGCGGGATCCGCGGCTACCTGCACGCCCCCATCGGGGATGCCCGCACCGGCAGCTCCGGCATCACCTACCAGAACTTCAAGGGCGGGCAGCTGATTCCCACCCGATTCCTGGACACCCCGATGCCGACCACCGTCTCCGGCGGCACCCGCATCACCTACCGCACCCTGCAGGTCGGGTCCCGCGGGGACGATGTCTACGCCGTCCAGGTGAAGCTGGGCATCCCGGCCGACGGGGTGTTCGGCCAGCAGACCCGCGGTGCGGTGCTCGCCTACCAGCGGGAGCAGGGCATTCCGCAGACCGGGATCGTGGACTCGCGGACCTGGGCGCGGGTGATGTCCGTGCCGAACCGCATCTTCGACGGCAGCAACGGGCGCCTCGCCGCGCACCAGCTGACGATCGTGGCGCCGGACTGGACCCTGCCGAACGCTGCTGCGGCGGACTTCCTGGCCATGCATCGCGCGTTCACGGCGGAGACCGGCCTGCGCTTCACGTTGAACGATGCCTACCGGCCGATCGACCGGCAGATCCAGCTGCTGGTGGCGCTCGGACGGCCGACGGCGGCCTACCCCGGGACCTCGAACCACGGGAATCCTGCGACCGGCGCGGTGGACATCCGCGTCACCCGCGGGGATGTCACCCACCGGTGGCTGGTCGCGAACGCCGCGCGCTTCGGCTTCGGTCAGACCGCGTGGCAGGCCGCCAACGAGCCCTGGCACTGGCAGCGGGTCTGACACCGGGCGGACCGGAATCGCGCGGGCGTGTGGCCGAGGGCGCGACGGGCGCTCAGCGATCCGGTCCGGTGATCCGTCGGACCGCCTGCCGCACGAGGTTCGGGTCCTGGGGCTCGGTGCCCAGCGCCCGATGGATGGACAGCCCCTCGATCAGGGCGTCGACCATGCGGGCGGTCGCCGCATCGAGGTGCCTCTCCAGGGCTGACCGGCTCGCCCGCATCCATGCGTTGGTGAGCTGCCGGTAGGCCGGGTCCCGTGCCGCGAGGGTGTACAGCTCATGGGTGAGGACCAGATCGCGGGGTGAGGCGAGGACGTCGTCCTGGATATGCGTGATGATGCCCTCGATCGCCTCGTCGCGGGTGGTCGCTGCCGCCATCCGCGTCCCCAGTGACGTGGCGACGGAGTCCGCGAAACGGGTGAGGGCCTCCCGCAGCAGCTCATCCTTGTCCGCGAAGTGGTAGGTCATCGACCCGAGCGGCACATCGGCCGCTGCCGCCACCCGGCGGTGCGTCGTGCCCGCCACCCCGTTCTCCGCGATCACCGCGAGGCAGGCGTCGATGATGCGGTCGCGCCGCTGCGGGTCGTGGCGCCGCGGGGAGGTGGTCATGGACACAGATGCTACCCGGATGCGTACGGCCGTACACTCGCTGTGTACGATCGTCCGCATGGCGGGTCGGCGCGCGGTGTCCGGCCCTCCGCGCCGTCGCACGTCGCGTAGCTCTGCGCGCGGTGTCCGGCTCCCTGCACCACCCCGCGCACCGCGCCCCGCACCTCACGAGCGGGACCGCGCCCGCACTCACATCCCCTACGCCTCCTGGCCCCCTGAAAGGCAGCGCACACCCCCGTGTACTCCCTCCTCCTTGCGATCATCTACATCGCCTTCATCAGCCTGGGCCTGCCGGATTCCCTGATCGGCGCGGGCTGGCCCGCGATGCACGGGGACCTCGGCGTCCCGGTCGCCTTCGCCGGCATCCTCACCATGATCATCGCCGGTGGCACCATCCTCTCCAGTCTGGCGTCCGAGCGCCTCACCCGGCGCTTCGGTGCGGGACCGGTGACCGCCATCAGCGTGGGCGCGACCGCGGCCGCACTGGTCGGCTTCTCCACCTCCGATGCGTTCTGGATGCTGTGCCTGTGGGCGATCCCGTTCGGACTCGGTGCGGGCGCCGTGGACGCGGCCCTGAACAACTATGTGGCCCTGCACTACGCCGCACGGCACATGAACTGGCTGCACGCCTGCTGGGGCGTCGGCGCCTCCATCAGCCCGTTCATCATGAGCTACACGCTGACCGCCCAGCTCGGCTGGTCCAGTGCGTTCCTGATCGTCGGCGTGCTCCAGGCGACCTTCACCCTGGTGCTGCTGATGAGCCTGCCGCTGTGGGGACGCGTGGACGCCTCCCGGGGACCGGCCGGTCACGTCGAGGACGACGAGGTGGGCGGTCAGGTGCCCGCGGCCGGGCAGGGCAGCTCGCACGTGCCGCTCACGCGAGCCCTGCGCATCCCGGGGGTGGTGCTGATCCTCCTCGCGTTCTTCGCCTACTGCTCCCTGGAGAGCACCACCATCCTGTGGGCCGCGACCTATCTGGTCGATGCGCGCGGGGTCTCCGCCGCGACCGCCGCCGCCTTCGCCTCGCTGTTCCTGCTGGGGATCACCGCCGGGCGGTTCCTGGCCGGGTTCTTCGCCGACCGCTTCGGCGACCGGGCGCTGATCCGCGGCGGCTTCCTGACCGTCGGGGTGGCGGCGCTGCTCATGGTGCTGCCGGTGGAGACCACCGTGCCTGCCCTCGCCGGGCTCGTCCTCGCAGGGCTCGGCTCCGCCCCGATCTACCCGGCGATCATCCACTCCACCCCGGTGAACTTCGGGCGGCGGAACTCCCAGGCCATCATCGGCATCCAGATGGCCGCCGCCTACACCGGTTCCACGCTCGCCCCGCCCGTGTTCGGCGTGATCTCCGCCTGGATCGGGATGTGGATCTTCCCGCTCTACCTGCTGCTCCTCGCGGTGATCGGCCTGGCGATGTCCGAACGGCTGAACCGCCTGGTGCGGGTCTGAGGACGCCCCCTCCACAGTCCTCGCGGGGCGCGAAAGTGTCGCTTGAGCCGCACCTGTAACGGCACTATCGCGACGCGCCCCAACTCTGGAGAGCGCACCCGCGACCCTCACGGCAGTATCGCGACGCGCCCCAACTCTGGAGACTGCACCCGAGACCCGCGCTACTGCTGACTCAGTCGCCGGGGACGTCCCGCTCGAGCTCCGCGAGCCACGCCCTTGAGCTCACGTCCGAGGGCATCCGCCAGTCACCGCGCGGCGACAGGGACCCGCCGGCCAGCACCTTCGGGCCGTTCGGCATCGCCGAGCGCTTGAACTGGTTCGCGAAGAAGCGGCGCAGAAACACCGTCAGCCAGTGCTTGATCTCCCCGCGCGAATACTCCCGGTGCTCGGCCTCCGGGTACCCGGCGGGCCAGTCCCCGGTTGAGGCGTCGGCCCAGGCGTGGTGGGCGAGGTAGGCGATCTTCCCCGGCCCGTAGCCGCGGCGCAGCAGGTGGTAGAGCGCGAAGTCGTGCAGCGCGTACGGACCGATGGAGTCCTCGGTGGACTGGGCCTTCTGCCCCTCGACGTGCGGGATGAGCTCCGGGGTGATCTCTGTGTCCAGCACGGCCTGCAGGATCGCCCCGGTCTCCTCGTCGAACACGCCCTCGCTGATCACCCAGCGGATGAGGTGCTGCATGAGGGTCTTCGGGACCCCGGAGTTCACCCCGTAGTGGCTCATCTGGTCACCCACTCCGTAGGTGCACCAGCCCAGCGCCAACTCCGACAGGTCCCCGGTGCCCACCACGATTCCGCCGTGGTGGTTCGCCAGGCGGAACAGGTAGTCGTAGCGCATGCCGGCCTGGACGTTTTCGAAGGTGACGTCGTAGACCGCCTCGCCCTGGCCCGCGGGGTGGCCCATGTCCTTCAGCATCTGGGTGCACGCCGGCCGGATGTCGATCGTCTCGAACGTCGCGCCGAGAGCCACCGACAGCTTCTCCGCGTTGCTGCGGGTGCCCTCGGTGGTGGCGAATCCCGGCATCGTGTACGCGAGGATCTCCGAGCGGTCACGGCCCAGCAGGTCCATCGCGCGGGCGCAGACGATGAGCGCATGGGTGGAGTCGAGACCCCCGGAGACCCCGATGACGGGCCGGGCTCCCCCGGCCTTCTCCCCACCGATCGCCTTCAGGCGCTGGACGAGACCGGCGACCTGGATGTTGTACGCCTCGTAGCAGTCCTGGGCGAGGCGGGCCGGGTCATCGGGCACGAAGGGAAAGCGGGGGACGCGCCGCCGCAACGGCCCGGAGTCCGGGCGCCCCTCCCCTGCGAACAGGGAGACCGACCCCTGGATCCAGAACTCCGTGCTCCCGTCATGCCCGAGGCGGTTGTCGGTGAAGGTGCCTTGGCGGCGGCGCTCGGCCACGATCCGATCCAGATCCACGTCCACGATGGTGGAGGCGACGCCGCTGGGGAATCGCTCGGACTCCCCCAGCATCGTCCCGCACTCGTACACGAAGGTCTGGCCGTCCCAGGAGAGATCCGTCGTCGACTCCCCCTCCCCTGCGGCGGCGAACACGTATGCCGCCTGGCAGCGGGCGGAAGTGCTGCGCGCCATCAGCATGCGGTCCTCCGCGCGGCCGATGGTGATCGGGGAGCCCGACAGGTTCGCGATCACTGTCGCGCCGGCAAGTGCGGCCTCCGCGCTCGGGGAGAGCGGCATCCACATGTCCTCGCAGACCTCGACTGCGACCCGCAGACCGGGCAGGTCATGCGCCTCCACCACCAGGTGCGGGGTGATGGCGTGCTCCTGGCCGCCGATCCAGGTACCCCGGCCAGAGAAGGCCTCCCCGGAGGTGTACCAGCGCTGCTCGTAGAACTCCCGGTACGTCGGCAGGTAGCGCTTCGGGACGATCCCCAGGATGTCCCCGCGGTGCAGGATCACCCCGCAGTTGAGGATCGCGTCCCCCACCCGCAGTGGCGCGCCGACCACGATCATCGGCAGCAGGTCGGTGCTTGCGGTGCGGATCGTCTCCACCGCCTGCGCGGCGGCGTCCAGCAGCGGGTCCTGCAGCACCAGGTCATCCAGGGAGTACCCGGTCAGGCTCAGCTCGGGGAATACCGCCAGCGCCACAGCCTGCTCCTCGAGGTCCTGCAGAACCTCCAGGTGCCGGTCGGCGTTCGTGGCCGGGTCGGCGAGAGCCACCGGGAGGGTCACGGCGGCGACGCGGGCGAACCCGTGGTCGTAGATCGAGGCGGCGGGCGCGGTCGTCGAGGTCACCGCGCCAGAGTATCGGCCGGGTGATGGCGTTCACAGGGCAGGCTCAGGCGTGTCAGGATCAGCTCATGCACCCACCTGCCGCTCCCGCGGCACCTGTTCCTCCGGCCGCACCCACGGCGCCGACCCCCGCGATCGCCGTGCAGGACGTGTGGCGGGCCTTCGGCGCCGTGCAGGCCGTGGCGGGTCTGACCCTCACCGCCCCCTCCGGGAAGGTGACGGCGCTGGTCGGCCCGAACGGGTGCGGGAAGTCGACGCTGATGCTGATGCTCGCCTCGCTGCTGGCACCGGACCGCGGCAGCATCCGCGTCGGCGGCATCGACCCCATCGCCGATCCGCAGCAGGTGCGGGCGATGGTGGGGTGGATGCCCGACCAGTTCGGCACCTGGGACTCCCTGAAAGTGCGCGAAGTCCTGGAGCTCCACGGCCGGGCGTACTTCCTGCCGCGCCCGCGCCTCACCGAGCGGGTCTCCCAACTGCTGCTGGATCTGGACCTGGAATCCCTTGCCGGGCAGAGCGCCCACGTGCTCTCCCGTGGCCAGAAGCAGCGGCTGGGCCTCGCGCGTGCGCTCGTCCACGACCCCCGGGTGCTGATCCTCGATGAACCCGCCTCCGGTCTCGACCCCGCGGCGCGACGGAACCTGATGCGAATCGTCCGGAACTTCGTGGCCGACGGAACCCGCGCCGTGCTGATCTCCAGCCACATCCTCACCGAGCTGGAGGAGATGGCCGACGAGGTCGTCCTCATGGACGGCGGGGAGCTCGTCCAGCAGGCGAGCGTCCGGGACCTCGCCCAGCGGCCCCGCCCGTGGCGCATCCAGTCCCTCGACGAGCGCGCGTTCGCCAGCGCCCTGGAGCAGCTGGGGGTGCGCGGCGTGACGTTCGTCCCCGCCGAACGCTCCACCTCCGGGAACGCCGAGGCGCTCGTGACCCTGCCGAACCCAGAGACCGCCGCGCGTCTCCTCGCCGACCTCACCGCGAAGCAGGCCCGCATCGTCGGCTTCGGGCCGGCGTCCGGGCGGCTCGAGTCCGCCTACCTGGCCAGCAGCGCGGCGCAGCGCAAGGGGGCCCTGTGATGTCCACGTTCGCGCTCCGACCCCGTGGGGTCGGCCTCATGGTCTCGCTGGAGCTGCGGCAGCGGGTGCGATCGGTTCGCTGGTATGTGGCGATCGGGATCTGGGCGGTGTTCCTGGTGGGCATGAACCTGCTGGTGTTCGGGGCGGCGCTGCTGTTCACCGGATCCGGCAGCAGCGCCGTGTTCGACCTGCCGACGATCGCGAACCTTGCCTTCTCGCTGTCGGTGCTGATGCTGGTCGCCACGATGCTGTTGGTGCTCCCGGCGCTCTCCGCCGGGTCGATCAACGGTGACCGCAACGCCGGCACGCTCGCCACCCTGCAGGCGACGCTGCTGTCCCCACTGGAGATCGTGGTGGGGAAGATCCTCGCCGGGTGGGCGATCGGGCTCGTGTTCCTGGCCGCCGCGCTGCCGTCGATCCTTCCCGCGGCGCTGCTGGGACTGGTCCCGCCGCTGTACGTGCTGCGCGTGCTGTTCGTGATCGCGCTGCTGATGCTGCTGATCACGGCGGTGGGGGTGGGACTCTCGGCGCTCACGAACCGGCAGCTGGGATCGGTCGTGCTGGCCTACGTGCTGGTGCTGGGCACCGCCGGGATCCTGCCCGTGGTGTTCGTGGTGACCGCGGTGACCCTCACCTTTGAGCGGGAGGTGACGGTGTACCGCACCGAGTACATCGGCCAGGACTACGACTCCCCTCGCTGCGTCGAGCAGCGGGAGGAGATGCTGGTGCCGGGCTCGGATCTGGCGATGCCGTTGTTGTGGGCGAACCCCGTGGTGATCGTCGCCGACCAGGCGCCGCCGGTGGTGTCGGATCTGAACAGCCCCGACTCGCGCCACGCGGCGGACATGCTGCGGTTGATCCGCACCGGTCTGCGGTACGCGGCGCAGCCCGCGCACCCGTCGGTCTACACATCGTGCTGGGATCAGAGCATGCCGGGGTACCCGGAAGACCTGGGGACGCCCACAGGCATGCCGGTGTGGCCGATGGGCCTGGGGATCTGGATGGTCGTCGGTGCTGGCGCGACCCTGTTCGCGGTGCTGCGGATCCGCACCCCCATGCGCCGCCTCCCCCGCGGAACCCGCATCGCCTGAGGGGTGGCGCGGGGGCGCGGGGACACGCCATCCCCCGTATGGGGCAGGAAACGTACCAAGATATGGAACGTTTTCGACCCCACGCGGGGTGGGGAAGGGCCACGGGGCTCTTGCGGGGTGGGACAGGGTGGAGGCACCACGCGGGGGGATGGACTACGGGCCTTGCGCGGCGTCGGGGAGGCCACGTGGCCCAGGCGGGTGCAGTGGTCTCCATCCCCGCCTCGGGGGCGCTGCCTCAGCGCTCGGAGAGGGCGGAGATGTCCTCGGGGATGGCGTGATCGTCGCCTGTGGCGCTGCGCCGGGCGCGCGTCAGGATCGGGTCCTCCCCTGCGCCGCCGAAGTCCGGCAGACCTGCGGTCCACGGATTCCGCTCGCTCCCCCACGGGTCGGCCGCAGCACCCGCGGCGCCGCCACCGGTTACACCCCCAGCAGCGCCGCTCGCGCTGACCGGCACATGACCCGCAGCACCCCCACCCGGGACAAAGCCCGGGCCGCCAGTGCTCACGGCACCTGTGCCCACACCCGCACCCGCCGCGCTCACGGCACCGGCACCGCCGGCCATCGGGACCCCTGCACCCGAGGGTCGGCGCAGGTCCGGCAGAGCACCACCCGGGCCCGGAGATGCAGCGGCGTCCAGCTGTGCCCGTGCGGCGGCCTCCTCACGGCGGCGTATCTCCCCCCGCACCTCCGGGTCCCCGGCGCGGGAGGTCCGCGTGCCCGCGACTGGCACCACGCGCGTGTGCAGCACGTCGCGGCGGGCGTAGTGCCCGGCCGGCCCGTACAGCACGTACCGCAGGTGCTCCCGCATCCCCTGGTGGGTCGCCGCAGCCAGCAGCGGCAGCAGCACCGTGATCGCGAGAACCGCCCAGAACCCCACCATGGAGGACCCCGCGCCGGTCGAGAACGTCACCACCAGCATCACCAGCACGATTCCGAACCCCGCGGCAGTGACACCGAGGGCGGTCAGCATCGCGATCCGCGCCTCCCAGGGGTTGTTCTCCCGGCGCTGCGACCACGTCGTCGGGGTGGAGAAGCTGCGCACCTGGGACCGCTGGGAGCGGGACACGCTCATCGCCAGCATCGGCATCACCGCCACAGCGAGCGTCAGCAGGAGCAGACCGGCGATCCCCGTCACCCACACCGTCCACGGCAGTCCCGAGGCCACCGGGTTCAGCGTCTGGTAGTCGCCGAGCCTCCCCAGCACCACGGAGACATCGGCGACCAGGAACACCATCCAGGCCATCACCAGCGTCGGCACGATCACCCAGGGCACCGCAGCCCACGCCACCACAGCGACAGCCCGCAGACCGTGGATCGGGCGGTAGTGCTCCGACGCGGGCGGGAGGGTGCGGCCGTCCTCCGCGCGCAGCAGCGACATCAGATGCTGGCGACGCTCCGGCGAGAGTCCGAACTGGCGGGCGCCGAGCGTCGCGGCCGTCGGGATCCCCAGCAGTCGCTGCGCGCTGAGGGCACGACGCAGCAGCGGCAGGGCGATCAGCAGCGCCAGCAGCCCCACCGCGAACCCGGCGACGATCCCGTAGCTGAGGGAGTTCCAATGGCGTGAGAGGCCGAGCGGCACCGCAAGCAGCAAGGCGCCAACAGCCAGAGCGGGCGGCAGCAGCAGCGGGAGCGCGGCGCGCATCGACACGGCCTTCTGGAAGCCCTCCTCGGTGAGGAACAGCTGCGGGTTCAGCCTGCCCACCCAGCGGCTCGCCAGCGGTATCGCCAGCAGGCTCGCCGCGGAGGCGAACCACGGCAGGAGCAGGAAGGACAGCACCAGCCCGGTCCCGCTGAAGCCGGTCATCAGCAGCAGCTGACTCATGATGTCCGGCTCGGACAACGCCACCAGCGGGGAGATGAACCACATGAACGGCCCGGTGGAGACCACGTAGGTGAACAACAGCAGATACCACAGCGGCACCAGGGTCAGCGCCACCAGCGGGAAAGCTCGCAGCAACCGCTTCTCCAGATCGCGGCGAGATTCGAGGACGATCTCCTCGGGCAGGGAGCGAGCGGGGACCGGGTCCTCCAGCCGGGGCGGCTGCGGAAACTGCACGATCGCGCTCATCCGTCGTCGGCCCCTCAGACGGCGCGACGGCCGGTGAAGGCGCGACCGAGCGTCATCTCGTCGGCGTAGTCGAGATCCCCGCCGACAGGCAGGCCGGAGGCGAGACGGCTGACGGTGACCTCCATCGGGCCGAGCAGCCGCGACAAGTAGGACGCCGTGGCCTCCCCCTCGATGTTCGGGTCCAGCGCCAGGATCACCTCCTGGGTCTCCCCGGAGCCCAGGCGGGTCATGAGCTCCTTGATGCGCAGGTCGTTCGGGCCGACACCGCCGATGGGGTCGATCGCCCCGCCGAGCACGTGGTAGCGGCCGCGGAACTCCCGGATCCGTTCGATCGCGACAATGTCCTTTGACTCCTCGACCACACAGATCACCTCGTCCGTGCGGCGCGCATCGGAGCAGATCCGGCAGCGTTCGCTCGCGGAGACGTTCCCGCAGATCTCGCAGAACCGCACGGTCTGCTTCACCGTCACCAGGACGTCCGCGAGCCGCCTGACGGACCCCTCATCGGAGTCGAGCAGGTGAAATGCGATGCGCTGAGCGGACTTGGGGCCGATCCCGGGAAGCTTCCCGAGCTCGTCGATGAGGTCCTGGACGATGCCTTCGTACACGCATGTCACTGTAGGCGAGTGCACCGACGGACGGAGAGCTGACATGGTCCACCTGCCCGACTCCCTGCTGAAGGATGTCCGCAAGCGACTCCTCACCGGCCTTGCCGCCCATCCCGCCGATCCCGCCGATTCCACCGCTGAGGGTGGTGACGGCAGCGGCGCGGAGGACCAGGAGATCACCGAGCGCGTGCTGCGGTACCTGCGGAACACCGCGGAGACCACGGTCGACGTGGAAGGCACCGATGTTGAGCCGCCGGAGCGTGCCGGCACCACCTTCGTGACCACCGGGGACAGCCCGGCGATGGGGCTGCGGGACGCCGCCGCGCCGCGCGGTCCGCGGCAGCGGCCCCACCCCGGCGGTGTCCTCGCCGGCGAGGACCGGCAGTGGGTCGAGGATCTGCTGGTGGGGCTGCTGCACCGTCACTGGTTCTCGATCGCGCTGGACCCGTACGCGAACGCCTTCAACCGCACCGCCAGCGGCGATTCCTGGGACGAGGATGAGACGGAGGCGCCGTCGGACTGGACGTGGGAGCGGAAGTTCGAGCTCGACTCCCTGTCCTACGGGCCGGACCTGGCGTGGCGGCTGTGGCGCGCGACCGGCCGCACCGACGTCGTCGGCGGGTCGTTCCGCGAGGCGGCACGACGGATCGTGGAGACGGTGGAGACCGAGCAGCACCACGAGGAGCGCTCGGCGTACTTCTTCCGCCGCCAGGGCGTTCCCGCGCAGGACACCCTGGCACGGGACGGTCGGGGGCAGCCGACGACGCCGTGCGGTCTGGTCTGGTCGGGTTTCCGCCCCTCGGACGACGCCTGCGAGATGGGGTTCAACGTCCCGGGGAACCACTACCTCGCCCTTGCGCTCGACCGTCTCGCGGACCTCCTTGACGGCCCTGCGAGCACCCCGGCCGACGGTGGCGACGGCCCGTCCGCGGAAGGCCCTGGGGTGGATTCCGGGGAACTCGCTCAGCGCGCCCGGGAGCTTTGCGGGCAGATCCGCGCGGCTCTCGCGGAGCACGGGACGATGCGCCTGGCTGACGGGACGCAGGTGTGGGCCTACGAGGTCGACGGGGGTGGCGGCGCACTGTTCCTGGACGACGCGAACGTGCCGAGCTTGTTGTCACTGCCGTACCTGGGGTGCACTGATCCCGAGGACCCGCTGTATGCGGCGACCCGCCGCGCGGTGCTGAGCCCGGCGAACCCGTACTACTACGCCGGGTCGGCGCTGAGCGGCGTCGGGTCGCCGCACACTCCACCCGGTCACGTGTGGCCGATCGGTCTGGCGATCCAGGGGCTCACCAGCACGGACGACGACGAGAAGCGACGGATCCTGCGAACGCTGATGCGCACGGACGGCGGCACCGGGATGATGCACGAGGGCGTCGACGCCGAGGATCCGTCGCGGTTCACCCGTGCCTGGTTCTCGTGGGCGAACGCGATGTTCTGCGAGCTGGCGCTGGACCTTGCGGGCGTGCGCCCATCCCACGGCACGGGGTGAGCGGTGACAGGG
>JAUNUA010000392.1 GCA_030538435.1 Brachybacterium sp. | reverse complement strand
GGGGTCAGGTGGCGAGGGTCCAGGTGAGGACGGTGGCGTCGTCGTGGGTCTTGCGTGCGGGAAGCGTTCCGTGCGCGCGGCGCTCTTGCTCTGTCGCACGGATCGTCGCCAGCAGCTCTGCGGTCCCGTCCGGTGTGCTGCAGGCAGTGGCGAGACCAGCGTCATCCAGGAGACCCAGCATGTCGACCGCCCGGGTCACACCGTCGGAGACCAAGCTGATGCACTGCAGGTCTGCGAGCGGGGTGCAGCCGACGAGGGCGTGGTCCGCCGCCTCCGGTTCGTAGCGCGCAACCCAGAAACAGCCTGGGTGGTTCCGCAGCGCCTCGATCTCCTCCGCAGAGCCCGCCCGCTCCCGGACGTCATCGAGACGGGCATCGGTCCGCCGGGTGACCTGGCCGCCGGGTGCCGTGAGGTACAGCGAGGAGTCGCTGAGCACGAGGTGCTCGAGCGCGTCCGACGTCCGCCGCACCGCGACGACGGTCGCGGAGGGGCTGCCGGCCTCGAGGTCGCAGCCGGTCTCGTGCTGGGAGCGAACTTCGGTGATCGCAGCAGCAAGCGCAGCCCGCATCGGCGTGGCCTGGTCGGTGAGGGCGTCGAGGAGGTGGCGCGCGAGGGCGTGGGAGAACCAGGCGACGGAGTGTCGGCACCCGGCCCGGTACCGCGCTGGGATGCCCGCGCCGTCGAGCAGCACGGCTACCGTCCGGTCGGCGGCCACGGCATCCTCGTTGGCGACGCCGGGAGCGCTGGGAAGGGTCCGCAGGAAACGGGACGTTTCCGGGCTGCGGTCCGGGCTGCGGGGCATGCCCCCACCGTAGGTGAGCGGCCATGATCGGTGCCTGGCGGGTGACTTAGAGTGGAGGCCTGGCCACCCCGTCGACGGCGCCGGGCTTCGCCCGCTTCCCCGCTCCCCTGCCCAGATTGGAGAACCATGATCGCCCAGGCGCGCATCACGTCCGACACCTCGGCCACCGTGTACCTGCACGACGAGTCAGTGGAGCTGGACGGGGAGACGGTCGCGGAAGTGCGCGCGCGGGTCAAGCAGGTCTTCATCGACGCCGCCCGCAAGGCCGAGGCAACGCTGCCGGTGCTGATCGTCGAACCGGACGCAGTCCATCATCTGCAGGTGGAGACAACGGGACGGATCGCCTCACGCACACCCGACGGCAGCCCGGTCTTCGGGCCGACGCCGGACGGCGTGGACCTCAGGTCTCCCGCACCGGCCGACGACCCTGTCACCGCGACGGGGGCGCCCGATGACGCGGCCTCCTCCCCGGAGGCCCACCCCCACGAGACGCACCCCCACCGGACGGACGATCTCGACTCCGCGCCGACTCCGCCGACGGCCGGCCGCGAGGAGGACGCCCCGACGGCGCACAGCCCCCTGATGCCAGCCCCGCGCGAGGCGGAGGTCGTCCGGCCCCGTCCCTCGGGGTCCGCCCGCCCGGGCCGGCGCAGCGCGGCGGTCAGCGGTACCGACACCCACCCTGACACGGGCACTGCTGCCGCCGTCGCGCAGAGCACCGAGCAGGAGATCGACATGAGCGCCTCGCCCGCTGCGCCCGCCCCGTCGGGCCCGCCGGCCACCTCGGGTCCATCGGCCCCTG
>JAUNUA010000391.1 GCA_030538435.1 Brachybacterium sp. | reverse complement strand
CGAGTCGCCTGGTAGACATCAGCAGCACCTCGGAAGTCCAACCCCGCATCCACCGTCATCCACGTCTGACTCAGAAGCAGTCGCTCGATCGCCGCCGTGCGACGGCCGGGACGCGCACCTGCCAGGAGCTCCATCATCACCGGCTCGCTCGAGCAGATGTCCCGCCCCACGTGCTGCCGCACGACATCGGTCCCCGGCCCGGGGGTACCCCGCAGGTATTCGACCCAGACGGAGGTGTCGACAAGGAACTTCACACCGACTCCACTACGTCTCCGCGCACATCGTTCAGGTCGCCATCCCAGCCGGAGCCCTCCATCGCCAGCATCTCGTCGCGGCTCATGACCGGACCGACCAGTCGACGCAACGCGAAGTCGACGGCCTCGCGCTTGGTCGCCAAGGAGTAGCGACTCATCACCTCGGTGACGAGATCGTCGTCGATGACAATGTTGGTGCGTCCCATACACACAACATACACCTGTTGCTAATGTGGGCCCGCGGCACCCACCGCAAAGGGGTTCTGCAGGCACACCGGGGTGAGGCCAATCCCCCGCATTCACCGGCCTGACGCTCTCCGCTCGGCGCCCTACTTCCCTCCGCTGGCCCGGCGTCGACGCTCCAGCGCCCACACCACCCCGACCAGCACGATGTCCAGCGCGATGAACACCAGGATGAACGGGCCGCCCGCGCCGGAGGTCCGGTCCAGGTCAAGACCCTGATCACCGGTGGTGACTGACGCAAACAGCATCAAGATCACGTTGTTCATGACGTGGAAGGCGATCGGCGCCTCCAGTCCCCTCGAGATCACCGCCATCAACGCCGCGCACAGCCCGAACACGACGTAGTACACCGCGAGCCACGGATCGGTGGCGCCGTGCGACACCCCGAAGAACAGCGAGGAGACCGTGATCCCGACGGCGAGCGCCAGACCCGGCTGGGAGAGCCAGGAGCCGACCAGCGGCCCGATCACGCCGCGGAACATGACCTCCTCGGCGGCCGCCTGGAGCGGCGTCAGCAGCAGCGCCATCGCGGCGAGGGCGATCGCGGTCGCCCCGATCGTCACCGGCGGCATCCCGTCGACAGCCGTGTACACCGCGAAGACGACCAGGATGACGGACCCGAGCATCACGCAGTCCAGACCGAGCCGGCGCCAGGAGAACGCGCGCCCGACGGAGAAGGCTGCGCGCCACGGGACTCCCGCGATCCACCGCAGCGCCAGCAGCGACAGCGGCGCCATCGCGATCAGCGATAGGTTCAGTCCCAGCATCAACAGCGGGGAAATCTCCATCGCCAACGGGTCGCGGTCCCACAGCCACCACTCCAGGACGCCAACCACGACCAGCACGATGAGCTGCAGTCCGAGCATCAGGATCCCGAGGATCGGCAGGACCGCCAAGGGCGCCCACCAGCGCGTCCGCATGTGCGCGCCGAAGGGACGGTCCTCGACGACCCGGTGCCTGGGCCCGAGGGCGCGGTCCTCGGCTGTCGGAGCGGTCTGGGCGGTCTGTACGTCGCTCATGTCTCCAGTGTGGGGCGCCGCTCCCCCGCCGGTATCCGACGAAGGTGGGACTCCCCCATCCGCGGATGGTCGAGACCAGGCGCGAGGATCA
>JAUNUA010000390.1 GCA_030538435.1 Brachybacterium sp. | reverse complement strand
CCCGGGGTCGTCGAGCTCGGCGCTCGGCTCCGGGAGGTCCAGGGCGATGATCCGCTGGCCGTCCCGGCGTCCGATCAGCACCGGCCGGTCCCGCCGGTCGGGGTGGGGTTCCTCGGACAGCAGCGCAGGCTGGATCCCGTCGGCGTCCTCGGTGACCGCGATGCTCGCCCCGCTGGTCACGAGGTAGCGGACGTCGGCACCCCCGGTGAGGGCCCCGTCGGCGGTCCGGGAGAGGGCGTCGCGGTCGAAGGCCGTGCCGGCCAGGGGCGCGGGCACCATCGTTCCGCGTCGACGGGGGTTGCGAGAGAGATCACCGGGGGCGCGGTCCATGAGTGTCACCATAGTCCGCCGGGCCGTAGCGGCTACGGTGGGGGCGTGCGACGGAACTCCTACGCCCTGGCGGCGCTGACAGCAGCCTCGGTCCCCGGCCTGACGCCGGAGAGGACCGTCCCCATCGCGACGCCCGAGGAAGACGTGGACGTCGCCGGGATCATCGCTTCCGACGGGCGCCGCGTCACCATCACCTGCCCCGCCACCCCCGCCGCCGGGCTGCACCTGGAGAAGGACGTCCATCTCGCCGACGCCCTCGCCGGCACCGAGTTGGCGCCACTGGTGCCCGCAATCCTCGGCTTCGCCCCCGTGCCCGAGGGGGGCCGCGCCGTTGTCGCTGAGGTCCCCCGCGGGGTGCCCCTGATGTTCGATGTCCTCGCCGAGCGGGCAGAGGTCGCCCGGTCGCTGGGGACGGTTCTCGCCCGCATCCACTCCCTGCCCCGATTCATGGCCGAGGGCGCGGGTGCTGAGGAGTTCACCGCAGCGACGATCCGCGCGGAGCACGTCACTCGGATGCGCCGCCTGCGCGACGCCGATGAGCTGCCCGATCCGGTCGCGCAGCGCTGGACCATGCTGCTGGGCGACCCGCAGCTGTGGACCTTCGAGCCGGTGTTCGTCCACGGCTCCCTGTCCGAGGAGAACCTGTTCCGCGATCACGAGGAGATCAGCGCGGTCCTGGGCTGGTCGGATGCGCGCATCGCGGACCCGGCGTCCGATCTGGCGTGGCTGGTCTCGACCCTGGACCCGGAGCAGTTCGACGCCCTCTTCGCCGCGTACTCCGCGACGCTCACCACCCCGCCGCATCCGCGGCTGCTCGAGCGCGCGCAGCTGGTCGGCGAGTTCGCCGTCGCCCAGTGGCTGCTGCACGGCCTGGAGGTCGGGGACCAGGTCATCATCGACGAGGGCCGCGGGATGCTCGAGGACCTGTCCGCGGACATCGCCCAGACGGCCCGCGACGAGGCGGAACAGGAGTACGAGGCCCTCGATGGGCGCCGCGCCCAGCCGGTGCGCCGCGCCCCCACCGAGGACGATCCCGACCCCGCCTGATCCGCACGCGCCTCAGCGTGGCGCGAGCAGCGCCGCGAGCTCTGCGGGGTCCGGATGGTCCTGGATCTCGTCGGTGACGTTGTCCGCGACGTAATGGAAGACAGTGCGGATCCGCTCCAGCGGTAGCCCGGTCCGCTCATGCCAGGCCAGGCGGTACAGCGACAGCTGCAGGGCTCGCGCCCGACGGTCCGCTCCGCGCGGCGGGCGGCCGGTCTTCCAGTCCAGGATCA
>JAUNUA010000389.1 GCA_030538435.1 Brachybacterium sp. | reverse complement strand
GCGAT
Organism: Brachybacterium sp.; assembly: GCA_030538435.1. Classification (GTDB taxonomy): domain Bacteria; phylum Actinomycetota; class Actinomycetes; order Actinomycetales; family Dermabacteraceae; genus Brachybacterium. The sequence continues at coordinate 1,607 of JAUNUA010000389.1, read as the reverse complement.
GCCGAGCGCCCCGGTCGGCTCCACCACCACCTTCAGGCCGGCGGCGAGGCTGCGCATCTCCGCGACGAGGTCCTCGTCCCCCACATCGGTGATCCGGATGCCTCGCTCGGACAGGATCCGGAAGGGGAGGTCGCCGATCCGGGTGGTCTGCGCACCGTCGGCGATCGTGTCCGGTACCGCGATCGTCACCGGGTGACCCGCGGCGAGCGACTGGGCGGCGTCATCCCCGATGGTGGGCTCCACGCCGATGACCTCGCAGGCGGGGGAGAGGTCCTCGGCCGCGAGAACCGACCCCGTGAGCAGGCCGCCTCCGCCGCACGGCACGTACAGCGCGTCGAGCTCCCCGGCGTCCTCGAACAGCTCCCGGGCGGCGGTGCCCTGCCCGGCGATGATCCGTGGGTGGTCGAACGGCGGGATGACGGCGTGGCCGCGTTCGCGGGCGATCCCGTCGGCGATCTCGCGGCGGTCCTCGGTGCGCCGGTCGTAGAACACGATGTCCGCTCCGTAGCTTCGCGTGGCCTCGATCTTGGCGCGCGGCGCGTCCCTCGGCATCACGATCACCGCGGTGGTCCCGCGCTCGCGGGCAGCGAGGGCCACCGCCTGCGCGTGGTTCCCTGAGGAGTAGGCGACGACGCCCTGCCCCGGTGACAGCGCGTCCAGCGCCCACATCGCGCCCCGCACCTTGAAGGCGCCCGCCCGTTGCAGGTTCTCGGCCTTCAGCAGCACCTGGCAGCCGAGCTCGGCGTCGAGCCGGCGGTAGGTCAGCACCGGCGTGCGGTGGACGCGACCGATGAGTCCCCGCGCTGCGGCCGCAACATCGTCGGGACCGACGGCGGGCAGGAGGGCCGCATCATGCTGCTCACCACGGGGTCCGAGCTCTGTCGTCGGACCTCCTCGATCGGCGCGCATGCCCCCAGGCTACGACGGTGTGCGGCGCGAGGAGCGCCGCTCAGGCCCCGCGGACCGCGGTCTCGACGGATACGGGGGTGGGGTGAGCAAGGTTGTCCGAGACAGGGCAGCGCTGCTTGGCGAGGTCGACCATGCTGCGGATCGTGTCCGGGTCCGCGTCGGCATCGATCGCCACGTGCACACTGATGCCCTGGTATCCGGGTCGGACGCTGTCGTCCTGGCCGAGGAACCCGGCGGGATCGAGCTCGCCATCGGCGCTGAGCTCGAGGGAGTGCACAGTGATGCCCTGCTCGGCCGCGACCGTGTGGATCACGACGTTCAGGCAGCCGAGGAGCGCGGCAAGGACGTACTCGACGGGGTTGGCGCCGTGGTCCTCTCCGCCGAGGCTCGGCGGCTCGTCAATGGTCAGCGTGAACTGGCGCGTGGTGACCTGCAGCTGGGTCGGGGACTGGACCGTCCCGGTGGCGTTAAAGGTGACCATGGTGCAGACCTTTCGGGAGAGAGGACCGCCTGGGCGGCGCCGCCGGTCCAGTGGGGGAGTCGTCCCTCCCAGGCTATGAGCGTCGCTCTCGCGCTTCCGCCGCAAAAGTCCTGATTCGGCGTCCGTTGCATCGCCTCTGCGGCGGCAACCCCGCCGCTGAGGGTCTGCACGCAGTGGCGTGCTGCGGCACGGTCCCTGCGTATGCGCAGGCATCGTG
>JAUNUA010000388.1 GCA_030538435.1 Brachybacterium sp. | reverse complement strand
GAACGGGTGGACGAAGTTCATCTCGATGCAGAACCACCTGAACCTCATCTACCGCGAGGAGGAGCGGGAGATGATGCCGCTGCTGCGGGCCACCGGGGTGGGGTCCACGCCGTATTCACCGCTCGCCGCGGGACGGCTCACCCGGGATCTCGGCGCGACCTCGACACGGTCGGAGTCCGATCAGATCGCGCGGGCGAAGTACGGATCGACCGAGGAGACCGATCGGGTGATCATCGAGCAGGTGCACCAGATCGCCGAGGAGCGCGGCGTGGAGCGCGCGCACGTGGCGCTGGCCTGGCTGCTGCAGCAGGACCCGGTGGCCGCACCGATCATCGGGGCAACCAAGACCTCCCACATCGACTCCGCGGTCGGGGCGCTGGACCTGACGCTGGACGAGGGCGAGCTCCAGGCGCTCGAGGATCCCTACGTCCCCCACGAGGTCGTCGGCGCGGTGTGACCGGCGGGCTGGGCTCACGTTCCACGGCGAGTGACCGGATTCCGTGCAAATTCTGCACGGGATCCGGTCACTCGCCGTGAGCGGCCTTGTCCTCGTCGTCGTGAGGAGTATTGTCCTCGTCGTCGTGAGTGGTCTCGGCCCCGTCGCTGGGGACAGGCTTGCCCCCCTCCCAGTGAACGATCTCAGGGGGCACCTTAGGCTTGATGATGGTGATGTGATCCCGGCTGGTCCAGCCGAACCTAGCGGGCATCGGCCCCTTGTTCTCGATGATCTCCAGCTCGCGCGCCACGTCAGCGGCACTGTCCTTAGTGTCATCGGACATGGTCACGATCCTTATCGGTAGCGACGTCCCGTTCAGGCTTCCCGGCGTGAGCGGTGTGGGTGACACCGATCGTACTGAGTCCCAGGGTCGTGCCCGCCGCGCGGGAAGCACAACGACTCTCTCGCGAGCCCGTCGCTGGGTCGGGCCCATCCGGACTGCGGCGCGGGGACTGCTCCGGCGCGGGGGGTGTCGCGGCGGCGCTGAGCTCGTCGAGGGTGGCGAGGGCTCACCGCGACCGGAGCGCCCGCCGGTACCGCCGGCGGTAGACCGGCTGCAGCAGCAGAACCGCAGGCCACAGCAGTATTCCGAGCCCCGGGGCGCGGCGCGTTAGCGTGCGCAGCACGAAGCGCACCGTCCCGTCCGCGCCTCGCGTCACGATGAACGCTTCCTCCCCGGCGAGCGGGTGACCGTGTCGCGTCCCGTAACTAAATCCCACCCGGTTCTCGGTCTTCACCACCTCGATGATCCGCACGGGTTCGCGCAGTCGACAAGGACCAAGCAGCGCCACGACGGTGGTCTCCTGCCCGGGACGCACCACGTCCCTGCCCTGGCCCGGTACGCGAAATCCCGAGCGGGTCTTCACGCCCCAGCGCAGCACCTCGTGCGTCGCCCATTCCCACACGTCGTCGCCATGCCCGAGCACTGTCCCGGACTCGTGGCGCCGGTATCCCGTCGGCGCCTCGACCCACGTCTGCTCTGCGATATGCGTCGCCCCCGGGCAGTCGTAGGAAAGGCCCTCGCCCCAGCCAGGCCGCCGCGTCACAGCGAGTCCTGCCACGCCTGGTACAGGGAAGCGAATCGGCCACCAGCGCTGACCAGTTCGCTCGGGGAGCCGT
>JAUNUA010000387.1 GCA_030538435.1 Brachybacterium sp. | reverse complement strand
CGGCGGCCGCCCCCGTCGTCATCCTGGCCCCCTCGGCCCAGGCTGCGCCGGCGGCCCCCCCGGCACGGCAGCCGCTACCCACCGCTCCGATGGGCTCAGCGACCCCGACCACCGCCAAGGTCGCCACGACGCCGGTCCTGCCGACGGTGGAGACTGCCTCGCGGGTCACCCAGTACGTCTCGGCCCGCCAGGGCGCGAACGTGCGTTCCGGTCCCGGCACCCAGCACTCCGTCGTCGGCGGCCGCGGCTACGGCGCCGAGGTCAACGGCACCTGGTCCAACGGCTGGCTGAACATCGGCCGCGGTCAGTTCATCAGCGGCTCCATCCTCTCCGAGCCCGCCCCCACCCCCGAGCCGCCCAGCGAGGGTCGGTCGGTCGAGCGCTGGGTGAACGTGCCGGTCGCCAACGTCCGCTCCGGGCCCGGCACCAACCACCGGGTCGTGGGCACTGCGCGCAACGGCGAGGCCATCACCGGAACGCTCGCCAGCGGTTGGATCAACATGGGGAACGGCCGCTTCATCAGTGAGGGCGTCGTCTCCGACCAGGCCCCGCGCCAGGAGACGCCTGAGCCGCCGCGCCAGGAAGAGCCCGCTCCCAGCGTCCGCCGCTGGGTCGACGTGCCGCGGGCCAACGTCCGCTCCGGGCCCGGCACCGACCACCCCGTCGTGGGCAGCCGCGCCTTCGGCACCGCCCTCACCGGCACCCTGAGCAACGGCTGGCTGCAGCTGTCCCGCAACGTCTTCATCTCCGAGACGGTGCTCGCCGACAGCGACCCGTCCGGCTCCCGCGACCGCGAGCGCCCTGCGCCGCGGCCCCCGGCCCCCCAGCCGCCGCCGGCTCCGGCCCCGCCGGAGGAGGGCACCTCGGCCAAGCGCCAGGCCATCCTGGCCACCGCCGCCGAGCACGTCGGCAAGCCGTACGTCCTCTACGGCACCCCGCCGAACTCCTTCGACTGCTCCAGCTACACCTGGTACGTCTACCAGCAGAACGGGATCACCATCCCGCGGACCGTCCGGGACCAGAAGGCCTTCGTCACCCGCGTCACCGACCCCCAGCCGGGCGACCTGATCTTCTACGAGGACTTCTACCACGTCGGGCTCTACTCCGGCCCCGGCATGACCTACGAGGCGCTGAACCCGGCCTCGGGCGTCCGGCACGGGCCCCTGGTGAACTCCAACGTCTGGTACGGCCGCGTTCCCGGTCTGTGATCCCGGGCGGCCACGCGCCGCTCGTTGAACCGCCGCGGTCTTCGGCCCCCGCACCCGGGGAAGGTGCGGGGGCCGAACCGTGCCCGGGTGCCGCTCGAGCGGGGCGGCCAGGACGGGCTCACTCCAGGCCGAGCTCGTCCAACGCGTAGGCGGCCAGGTAGGGCACTCCTGCCTCGCGGACCTTCTCCTCGGCCCCGCTCGCTCGGTCGGCGATGACGGCCACGCCCACCACCTCCGCGCCCGCCTCGCGGCAGGCGGCCACGGCAGTCAGCGGCGAGTTGCCGGTGGTCGAGGTGTCCTCCACGACCAGCACCCTGCGGCCGGCGATGTCCGGGCCTTCGATACGTCGCTGCAGACCGTGCGCCTTCTCGGCCTTGCGGACCACGAAGGCGTCCAGGCTGCGACCGCGCCGGGCGGCCGCGTGC
>JAUNUA010000386.1 GCA_030538435.1 Brachybacterium sp. | reverse complement strand
ACAACGGCCCCCGCGGGCGCCTCGAGCCAGACCGGGGGGAGGGGGGTTCACATCACGGGGATTACCCCCCGGGCCTTAGGCGGGCCGGGGTGGGTCCTCTCTCTCCGCGGGCCCCCACCCCATCGCGCACCCAGGAAGGAGCCGTTGATGGATCCGACAAAGGTGCAGACCGCGTTCGACCTCCGGAAGGGCGGCGCGTCGTATCAGGCGATCGGGGCGCGGCTCGGTGTCTCGACCGAGGAGGCGATCCGGGCGGTGGCGGATGCGGTGAGCACCGGGACGGAGGCGCCGGGGGTTCGGCTGCAGCTCGAGCTGGCGCGCGCGGATCAGCTGCTCATGGCGGTGTGGGGGTCGGCGAACCGGGGTGATCTGACGGCGATGGGGTACGCGGTGAAGCTGGCGCAGCTTCGTGAGCGGCTGCTGTCGTCGGCGGTGGCGCCGCGGCCGGCGGGCCGGGATGTGACCGCGTTGCTGGACCAGCTCGAGGACGAGGACCTGGACGGCGCGGCTGGCGGGGATGTTGTCGAGATCGAGTCGTGGACGGGCGGTGCTGAGGGTGGCTGAGCAGCGGAAGAACCTGGGGCTGGCTGGTGCGGTGACGCGGGCCGTCGAGCAGATGGACTGGGTCAAGGAGGGCGGGCCGGACGGCGCGGTGGTGGCGCTCGCGAAGCGATACGCGCTGCTCATCGACGAGGGCCTGAACTCCGGGGACGAGTACCTGGCGACGAAGCGGGCCTACCTTGGGCCGCACCTGCTGCGGACGATGGAGTCGCTCGGCGGGTCGCCGCTTGGTCGGAAGATGCTCGAGGAGTCCACGGCGGAGGACGCGGATAACCCGCTGGCCGCGATGCGGAAGAAGCGTGGAGCTTAAGGGCTCGACGGAGCCTCGCCTGTTCACTCCGCCGCTGCGGGAGCTGACGCCTGAGACCTCGCTGGGGTTCGAGTGCGTCGAGTTCGTCGAGTCGGTCCTGGGGTGGTCGCTGTACCCGTGGCAACGGTGGCTGTACGTGCACGCGTTGGAGCTCGACCCGGAGTCGGGCGGGTTCCGGTTCGACACGGTCGTGGTGCTGGTCGCTCGGCAGAACGGCAAGACCCGGTGGTTGCTGGGCCTGGCGTTGTGGCGGCTGTACCTTGATGGGGCTCGGCTGGTGCTGTCGACCGCGCAGGACCTCGAGAAGGCAGAGGCGCTGCTCGCGGAGGGTGCGGACCTGGTCGACGAGCGGCCGGCGCTTAAGGCGGAGCTGCGCCGGCACCGGGTGTCGACCGGTCAGCACCGGATTCAGTTCAAGGACAGCCGGCTGTGGCGGGTTCAGTCCGCGTCGGGCCGCTCGGGTCGTTCGTACTCGGCGGATCTCGTGATGATGGACGAGCTGCGCGAGCACCGGGACAACGAGACGTGGAACGCGATGCATCCGACGACCGCGGCGCGGGCTCGGGGCATGGTGGTGGCGGCGTCGAACGCCGGCGACAAGAAGTCGGTGGTGCTTCGGCGGTTGCGGGACAAGAGCTTGCAGCGGATCACCCTCTCGCAGACCGAGGACACGCGGACGTTTCATGCGGAGTGGTCGGCGCCGGAGGGGTGCGAGGTGCTGGACCGGGCCGGATGGGTCGCGGCGAATCCGTCGATGGGGTGGA
>JAUNUA010000385.1 GCA_030538435.1 Brachybacterium sp. | reverse complement strand
CCCCTACTCCGTGGAGTCCCTGGCGCTGATCCGCAACACCGCCCTGGCCCCCGACGAGCCGGGCTCGATGGAGGACCTGGTCGCCACCGGCAAGCAGCTGGTCGAGGACGGCGAGGCCTCCCTGGTGATGGCCCAGGAGCTGGGCTCGGAGGGCAACGCCTACAGCATGTACCCCTACCTCGCGGCCTACGGCGGCGGCATCTTCCCGCTGCTGGACGAGGGTGGCTTCGATGCCACCGAGGTCATCATCGACTCCCCGGAGACCATCCAGGGTGGCGAGAAGATCGCCTGGCTCGCCCAGGAGGAGGCGCTGTCGGTCAACCTGGACGGCTCCAACACCATCCCGCAGTTCGTCGAGGGCAACGCGGCCTACCTGATCTCCGGCCCGTGGGCCATCCAGCAGAGCATCGAGGCCGGCATCGACTACGCCATCAGCCCGATCCCGGACTTCGAAGACGGCGGTGAGACCACGCCGTTCCTGGGTGTCCAGGGCTTCTACGTCTCCGCCCAGTCGCAGAACCCGCAGATCGCGCAGACCTTCGTCCAGGAGTACGTCAGCCGGGTCGACGTCCAGGTCGCGCTGTTCGAGGCGGGCGACCGCCCGCCGGCCCTGATCGAGGCCTACGACCAGGTCGCCGACGGCAACGAGGACATCGAGGCCTGGGGCCTGGCGGCCGAGGGCGGCACCCCGATGCCGAACATCCCGCAGATGAACGCCGTGTGGGGCCCGCTGGGCCAGGCCACGGCCGGCATCGTCCGCGGCGATGACGTCACCGAGCGTCTGGAGACCGCGCAGACCGAGGTCGAGAACGCTCTCTGACCTGCACTGAGCCCTCACCCGCGCCACGTGCGCGGGTGAGGGCGCACCGCATACCCCCAGCATCGGCTCCGACCCGGCCCCCTTGGAGGCGACATCGATGTCCCAGCTCACCGCTTCGCCAGCCAGCAACCACACCCCCGGCTCGCGCATCCCCCCCGAGCCCACCGAGCACACCCCGCTGTGGGTCCACCTGACCAAGTGGGGGCTGATCGTCGCCTCCGTGCTGCTCCTGGCCTACCTGGCCCAGCTGGCGATCGCCGCCGGCTCCTGGCTGATCGTCATCGTGGTCTCCTTCATCGCGATGAGCATCCTCGTGGTCTACTCCACGCGCCGGATGATCCCGATGAAATACCTGCTGCCAGGTCTGATCCTGCTGCTGCTCTTCCAGATCTGGCCGATCGTCTACACCGCCGCCACGGCCTTCACCAACTACGGCGACGGGCACAGCCTGTCCAAGTCGGAGGCGGTCGAGGCGATCCAGGCGCAGTCGGTGCGCCAGGACCCCGATTCACCACGGTATGCGTTGTCCGTTGCCGTCCCCGACGGGGACCCGATCGAGAGCGGTGAGCTGTCCTTCCTGCTCAGCGTCCCGCCCGCCGAGGACGCGGGGGAGCTGGAGGATGGCGTCGAAGGGGAGCCGGCCGACAACCTGACGCCCGACGGCTACCAGCTCTTCGTCGGCACCGAGGACGGCCTGGAGCCGCTGAGCGCCGAGGGCGTGCAGCTGCGCGGCACCGGGGCGATCCAGAGCGCGCCGGGCTACCGGGTGCTGAACCTGCTGGAGACCAACCAGCGCTCCAGCGAGGTGCAGGCCTT
>JAUNUA010000384.1 GCA_030538435.1 Brachybacterium sp. | reverse complement strand
CGGTGAGGGCGTACGGGTGCGGGGTCGTCATGGTGCCGACCACCCGCTCACCGGCGGCGTTCCTCGCCTCCGCCCAGATGCGTGCGCGGCGTGTGCGCAGCTCCTCGCTGTCCGCACCGGCGGGCAGAAACCGCTGGACGAGGGCGAGGAGGACCCGCTGGACGATGTCGGAGCCGACCAGGGGGCCGACCAGCCGCATCACCTTCTGCAGGCGGACAGCCCGCGGTGAGGTGCCCATGTACACCATGCCGTTCGGGACGCCGGTCGAGACGCCGGAGGTGAACACGTCACCCCAGGGGATCGTGACGCCGAGGCCGGTGCGGCCGGGGAAGGGGATCTGCCGGGTGCGGTAGGCCAGCGGCACGGACTGCAGTTCGCCGCCTCGGCGGATCATACCTCCGGCGCCCAGGTTCTCGACCATGGTGGTGATGGTGCCGATGCTGGCGGTGCCGACGCCGTCGAAGGCGATGTCCAGCTCGGTCGCGTCCGGGAGGTGGGAGGCGACAGCGGCGGCAAGGCTGTCGGTCGGGACCACGTCGAACCCGGCGCCGGGCAGCAGCACGACGCCCTTCTCGCGCGCACGGCCGTCGCGCTCGTGGCAGTGGGCGAGGACACCGATCTCCCCGGTGATGTCGACGTAGTGGGTGCCGGTCCCGAGGCACGCCTCGACCATCGCGGGGGCGGTCCGCTGGAAGGGGCCGGCGCAGTTCAGCAGCACGTCGGTGTCTGCGAGGTGGGCGGCGGCGTCCTCGACGTCGAAGGTGCGGTGCTGCAGCTGCGTCCCGGTCTCGCGGGACAGGCGGCGTGCGAGGGCGGCGACCTTCTCGGGGCTGCGGCCGGCGAGGATGGGCGCCAGTCCGCGGCGTGCGGCCTCGCGGGAGATGAGCTCCCCGGTGTACCCGGTCGCTCCGTAGATCAGGATGGTGCCGGTCATAGGTCCTCCGCGTGAATCGTGACGGTCCGATGCACAGGCATCCTTGCAAGCGGCCCTGACCGGCAGGTGGGACCGGGCGGGCAGAGGCCATGCGGCCGGTGGCGCGAGGTCAGACAGCCCGTGGCGCTCCGAGCATTTCCCGCAGCGTCGGGGTGAGGCCCTCGACGCTCACCTCGACCTCCGGACGCACGAAGTCCTCCGGGGTGAGGACGAATCCCTGGTGGGTGAGGACGCGCTCGCCCTCCACGATGACCTGGGTGCCGTTCTCGACGTACCCGCAGGCACGGGAGACATGGAAGGAGCGCGTATTGCCGAGGACCGCCGCGGATTCGGCCCGGCGGGCCCCGAAATGGTCGAAGGCGAGGACCAGCATGGCGCGGCGCATCAGGGAGCCGAACCCTCGGCCGTGCACGCGCTGGGTGAGCCAGGAACCGGAGCCGATAACGCGGCGTCGCGCAAAGTCGTTGGCGTTGACCTCCTGGGAGCCGACGAGCTCGTCGTCCACCCATACCCCGAACGGGAGGTGCCATTGCTCGGGCTTCAGGGCACTGCGCATGTGCCACTGGAATTGCAGTGCCCCGCGCACCCGCTCGTCCGGGTCCCGGTCGTACCAGGGGAAGACATAATCGGCCTCCCCCTCGTCGAAGATCCGTTCGCGCAGAAGCGTGCCGTAGGCGGGGAAGTCCTCGTCGCGCAGCATCC
>JAUNUA010000383.1 GCA_030538435.1 Brachybacterium sp. | reverse complement strand
TCCCTGAGCCCATCGAAGGGTCCAGATCCTGGGTCCCTGAGCCCATCGAAGGGCCCGCCCCCCGCGGCACATTCGCCCTCCACAACCACCCGTCTCGACGACTTATCCCCGTTTCCCCTATACCCTCTGACCAGCCCTTTCAATGTCGGTGGCCCCCTGTTGAATGGAGCCATGGACGAACTCACCGGCACGCTGCGACAGGTCGACGACCTGCTCGCCCGCGCCGCCGCGCGTGCCGCGACCGGCGAGGTGCTCGCCGCGGCCGATGCCGAGCGGATGCTGATGCTGCTGCAGCTGGCGGGTTCCGTGCAACGCCTCCTCGACGGGCTGGTGACCGAGGCGACCGCGCAGGTGCTCGCTCGCGAGGGCGAGTCGCGCGACGAGCGCCTGACGACGCGAAGCGGATGCCGCGACGCCGCCGAGATGCTGCGCCGCACGCTGCGCGTCGACGGGAGCACCGCCCGCCGGTACGTCTCCGCGGGGCGGAGCACGATGCGCGAGACCGACCTCACATCCGGCGCCCTGCTGCCGCCGCACTACGAGCGGCTGCACGAGGCGCTGCGCTCCGGTGTCCTCTCATTGTCGGGGTACGCGGCCTGCACCCGGCCGTTCGACGCCTGCTTCTCCCGCCTCGATCCGCGCGATGTCGCCCGCGCCGATGCGCTGCTGGCCGACGTCGCCGCGGGGCACGACCTCGACGATCCGGATGCCCCGCCCGGGCCGCCGCCCACCGTCGACGAGCTGGCGGCGCTCGCCCACCACATCACCGCGCGCCTCGATCCCGACGGCGCGGAGCCCGAAGACATCATCGCCGCGCGCAAGCGGCACATCACGCTCGGTCCGCTGCGCGACGGGGCAGTGCCCCTGCGCGGGTCTCTCCTGCCCGAGGTGGCTGCCCAGCTGCGGCGCATCTTCGACAGCATCCTGAACCCGCGAGCCGACGAAGACACCGGGGTCGCTTTCCGCCCCTCGACCGACGACGCTCCCGAAGCCGATGCCGACACCCGCACTCCGGCCCAGAAGAGGCACGACGCCTTCGCGACCCTGCTCAACGTCACGGCCGCGGGCGGCGGACTGCCCACGATCGGCGGGGCCGCCCCCACTCTGGTGGTCTCGGTGACGGCTTCCGACTACGCTCGTGGCGACGGACGGGCGACGGTCGAGGGCGGCGGCGACGTTCCGCTCACGGTCGCCCGGCACACCGCGTGCGGCGGCGGTGTGCAGCGGGTGCTGTTCGACGAGAACGGCGCGATCGTCGGGCTGAGCACCAGCGCACGAATCTTCACGACCCTGCAGCGCCGGGCCATCGCCCTGCGCGATCGGGAGTGCGTGATCCCCGGATGCCGGGTTCCCGCCGCATGGTGCGAGGTCCACCATGCGACGGAGTGGAGCCGCGGCGGTCCGACCACCGTCGGCAACGGGATGCTGCTGTGCTGGCATCATCACCGCACCCTCGAGACCAACGGATGGCAGGTGGGGTGGGGGGCTGGGTCCCCGTCGAGGGGGGGCCCCGCGGGGTGGCCCCGCGAGCGCCGGTGGCGCAGACCCCGCATCAGACACGGGGCGGATGCGGGAGTGGCGACGGCGATGGCCGGCGGACCGTGACGAGGCGAGGCAGGAGGAGTGAGTGAGTGCATCGCGAGTGGA